>PABG01000043.1 GCA_002699185.1 Gammaproteobacteria bacterium
AGCGTCCGCTCGAAGGAGCGCGACGGGTCGGAGAGAAAGGCCGCGACGCGGGCCAGCGTCTTTTCCTCCTCGGCATAGAGCACGTGCAAGATCACGCCGACGAGCAGCGAATGGCTCGTCTTCTCCCAGTGATTCCGGCGCTCCAGCGCGCCTTCGGGATCAACCAGGATATCGGCGATGTTCTGGACGTCTCGGACCTCGAACCGGCCTTTGCGTACCTCCAGCAGCGGGTTGTATCTGGCGCTGGCCGGATCGGTCGGATTGAACAGGAGGCAGTGTGAGAAGCGTGCGCGCCAGCCGGCGGTGAGCTGCCAGTTCTCGCCCTTGATGTCGTGGATGACAGCGGAGTGCGACCAGGTGAGCAGCGTCGGGATGACGAGACCCACGCCTTTGCCGGAGCGAGTCGGCGCGAAGCACATCACGTGCTCCAATCCGTCATGCCGCAGATAGCGGCCCTTCAGTCGCCCGAGAAAAATACCTTTGGGATCGAACAGGCCCGATTCGGCGATCTCGGACCTGGCCGCCCAGCGCGAGGAGCCGTAGGTGGTGACCAGCCGGTTCTGCCGCGCCCGCCAGAGCGACCCGGCGATGGCGACGAGCACACCCAGAATGCCGCCCGATGCCGCCATCACGCCCGCCCGATTGAAGATCGCCGGCGCATAGGCCTCGTAGGCGTACCACCATTCGAACAGCCGCCAGGGGAGATAGACGGGATAGTCGCCAATCGAGATGCAGGCCGGACCCAGCCGCGGCTGATAGCCGAGTTCGGCGGCCGTCCACTGGGTCGCCCCCCAGACCGCGCCGAGCACGATCGCGAAGACGATGAGAATCTGGCCGATAAGGAGTTTGGTTGGGGTCATCGATGCTTTGCCGGTTTTGCGAGCCCAAGGCCCTGTAAAGTCGGCAAAAGATCGAACCGAAATCACCAACCAATCAATCGATGAGCTTCCAACCCCATCCAAGTACGGATGAGAAAAGAACCGTCGTCCAGTCGCGGCCAACATCACCCAAGGAGGTCAGAGGTTATTTTTTTGGCCTGAGGCCGCTATCATCTTGGACAGTGCTGGAAAAGGCAGCGACATTGCGTTTGATTGACTGCAAACGCTGCCCGATATGAGGAACCGGAGGGGGCAAAGAAGGAGATGATCGATGCGATTCAATCGAGGTTCCGCCCTGCTGGGGCTTGCTGCCTTCTCGATTGCCGCATCCAACGTTGTGGGCACGGCGATGGCAGCGTACTACGAGGTACGCCAGTTCGGCGGCGGACCGGCGTGGTTCGTCTATGACGAGCCTGTGGACGTGGCTCTCCACGTTCTCAAGCCTGGCGACCCGAAATGCAATGAGATCGGCGAGATCATCCTTCTGTTCGAAAACCGGGATCAACTCCGCGACGAGACCCTGATCGAGAAAGCCGCGCTTGCCGGCATGAACCGTTATGCCGAGCTCTGCCGATCGCTCGGCGCCAGCCCTTCAAACCAGCGCAAGGTCGCTGGCATCATCACCGGTATGGGGAACCCAGATGCACGAGGTCGCGTCATTGGCGACGCTCGGGTCCTCGACGCCATGGTCTCCTCGCTCACCGGAACATACCGACTGACGGTCCGGCGCAATTCGGTTGCGGCCGCCGGTGCCGATAACAGACCCACCGCGACCTTGGCGGAACGTAACAGGGCCCTGGCTGCCCAAGAGGCCGAGCGAGAGGCGGCAAGTCAGACACGCGACAAGGACCGCTCCGCCGATGTCACAGCGATCCGCGCCACCTACGACGCTGCCCTCGCCGAAAGCATGGCGAATGCACAGAAACCTGGACTGCTTGGTCGGCTGACCGGCCGCGAGCGCGCCGCACTGACCGGCGTCTGGTCCGGCAGCAAGCCGGAGTGCTCCAAAGAGCGCGTGATCCTGTTCGAACGCAATGGGGTGGGTATGGTCGAATGGTGGCGCGCGTCTAGCGAAGATGTCGGTCTGCTTCCATGGCGCACGGGGCAATGGGAACTACGGGACGGCACGATCATCATGAATTTCGATCATCGCGTCGAATACGACCGCTTCCGACAGGACCTCCGGTCGGGCGCCGTCGACGAGACCGTTCAGCTTGACCTCAAAAGCGTCACCGATTCAGAACTGCGCCTTGCCGCGACCGGCGGCGGCATCTCGCCGGAGGCCCTGTTTCTGGGTGGAGCGGAGAAGCTGTTCACGCGCTGCCCGGAATGAGGTTAACCGGCGTTGATCCTGTCGAGGAGCAACGACCCTTCCCGGCAGCATCGTCTCGGACGCACATTGGGTCGGGTCGGGCATTCCGCATCACATAACGATCCGCCATGGACGCTTTCCCTATCGACACGGATGCGCTATATCCCCTCCCAGAGGATAGGATAATTCATGAGCCACGCTGACAATCCGGATATTCTCAAGCGTCTGCGCCGCGCAGAAGGCCATCTCGCATCCGTCGTCCGTATGGTCGCCGAAGGACGAGACGGGCTCGCTATTGCCCAGCAGATGCAGGCGGTAATCAAGGCGCTCGAAAAGACCAAGCAGATGCTCATTCTGGACCACATCGACCATCATCTGGGTGAGGCCGCCGGACCATTGCCGCCTGAAGCGCAACAGAGTATCGCGGAGTTCCGCGAAATCACGAAATATCTTTGAGCGGGGCGTCCAATGCATTCTGATAGCGTCGAGTCCTGGCGGCACGGGCATGTTTTCCTTGGTGCCCATCACGCCCGCAATGAGCGGCGGACCTGGATTGTCATTGGCCTGACGGCAGTGATGATGGTCGGCGAGATCGTCGCGGGAGTGGCGTTCGGGTCGATGGCGCTGCTGGCCGACGGGTTTCACATGGCAACCCATGCCGGGGCACTGACGATTACGGCCGCCGCCTATCTATACGCACGCCGCCACGCCCATGACGCGCGCTTCACCTTCGGAACCGGCAAGCTTGGAGAGCTCGCCGGGTATTCGAGCGCCGTCATCTTGGCCGTTATCGCCCTGGCGATCGGGTTCGAATCCGTGGTCCGCCTCACCGCGCCGATCTCCATCCGTTTCGATGAAGCCATCGCCGTGGCCGTTCTGGGGCTGATCGTCAATCTGGTGAGCGCGTGGCTGCTCCATGACGGCGGCGATCACGGCCATCAGCACCATGATCATGCTCAGCATGACGAACACCCGCACGCGCATGGGCATCGCCATCAGGATCACAACCTGCGTTCCGCCTATTTCCACGTCCTCACAGATGCCTTGACCTCCGTCTTGGCGATTGCCGCGCTGCTCGCCGGGCGGTTCTACGGATGGCTCTGGATGGACCCGCTGATGGGAATCGTCGGCGGCATCGTCATCGCCCGCTGGTCATGGGGGCTGCTTCGGGGCGCTGGCGCCGTTCTGCTTGACACCTTGCCGGACCCCGCTCTCTCGGAGAAAATCCGTCACACGCTCGAACGCAATGGCGACCGGGTTTCCGACCTGCATCTGTGGCGGATCGGCCCCGGCCATATGGCGTTGATCGTATCGATCGTATCCGACCGCCCCCAGGCGCCCGACCTTTACAAAGCGAAGCTTCAAGATCTGCCCTGGCTCTCGCACGTGACTGTCGAAATTCACCGCTGCGAGCACGCGCGGCAAGCGGCATAACTCTATGCTGGGCTAGAGCGAGCTCGGCTACCCGGATGTTTGACCGCCTTCGGCGCTGGGCACGAGCGATCAAGCGGGATGTGGTCGCGCTCTATCTCGCGGCACGTGATCCGCGTGTGCCATGGTATGCGAAAGCTGTGGCGGCATGCGTGGCCGCCTATGCGCTCAGCCCGATAGACCTGATTCCGGATTTCATTCCGGTGCTGGGATACCTCGATGACCTCATCATCTTGCCCCTCGGTATTCTCCTGGCAGTCCGACTTGTCCCGCCCGACGTCATGGCCGAACTTCGTGCCGAAGCAGACCGGCGGGCTGCCCGGCCGACCAGTCGGATCGCTGCAATCGTGATCGTGGCGCTTTGGCTTTCCGCTTCCGCTTTGCTCGTGTGGTCAGTGTTGAATGTGCCGTAACCTCGACAGCTAAACCTGTGCGTCGATGGCAATCCGATGAGGCCTTAGTCTCTCGTCAAGACTATCATTAGCCCTACGGTTTGAACCGACCTCTGGCGGATTTTCGTCCGAAGCACTACGTCTCGGAAGAGCAGAGAGTCTCTTCGTTCGCCGCGGAGCACGAAGCGGCCACTACATCGTTTGATCGCCGGCCCGAAGAAGGCGCCAACGTCCTTAAAGCATCGATCCGAGGTCTGACGCGACAGAGGGGTAGGCGGCGGTCATTTGCATGAGGTCATCGGTCTTAAGACCGAGCTTTATGGTGAGGCCGAGGAAGTTGATCAGCTCGGCATATTCCGGCCCCAGAAGATGCGCCCCAAGTATCTCGTCGGTGTCTTCGTCGATAATGATCTTGGCCGCCGCGCAGGTCTCGCCGACGCGCATGTTAGAGTACCAGCCGCTCGTGTCGGTGAATTGAATCCGGACGTTGCGGCCCGTTTCCTTTGCCTCCGCTTCCAACATGCCGACACGCGCAAGCTCCGGGATGGTGAACACCACGCTCGGGACGCCGCGATAATCGGGCTCTGCGTGATCGCCCTTCAGCATGTTCGACGCGGCGACCTTGCCCTGGAATACGGCAACCGGTGTCAGCGGCGCGCCCTCTGTATCCGCCGCATCGCCCGCCGCATAGACCGCCGGGTTCGAGACACTTTGCAGATGCCTGGTCACAGAGACGCCGGCATCGGTCGCGTTTACTCCGGCGGCGGCGAGATCAAGCCGGTCGATGGCCGGGACCCGTCCGGCCCCATGCACAACGAGATCGGTCGAGAACTGCTCCGCCTCGCCGTTCGTTTCCACGTGGACGGTGTAGCCGCCAGCATCTCTTTCGACCGAATTGAGGGCGGTACCGGTGCGTAGTTCGACACCCGCTGTGCGGCTGCGCTCGACGAGCTTGTCGACAAGATCCGGATCGAAGGCCTTGAGCGGCCGCGCGCCGCGGTCGATGATCGTGACGTCACTTCCGGCACGCGCGGCAATATGGGCGAACTCGAAGGAGATATAGCCGCCGCCAACGAACAGGATGCGTTTCGGCAGGTCGTCCAGCTCCATAAACGCGGCGTTGTCGATCAGATGTTCCACACCGGGCACATCGAGGGGGCGAGGCTTGGCGCCGGTGGCGATCAAAAAATAACGGCCCTGAAGCCTCGTCTCGCCGCCGACCTCGACGGTATTGTCATTCAGAAATTTCGCCGAACCGTGGAAGGTGGTGACGCCGTTCTCTTCCAGATTGCTTTCAATTCGGCCGGGCATCTTGTCGGTGAAACTCCGCTTGAAGGCGACAAGATCGGCCCAATTGAACCGGAGACCGTCATCCTCAACACCCTTGCCACGCATCAGACGCGCCGCATCGATGATCTCCGCACCCCTGCGCAACATCTTCTTGGGATCGCAGCCCCGAAGTGCACAAGTGCCGCCATAGGGCAACTCATCCACCACCGCCACCGACCAGCCGGCCGCTGCGCATTTGTTGGCGGCGCTGATCGCCGCCATGCCGACACCGAGAACAATGAGATCGAAGGCGTGTGTCATAGAACTCCCTTACCCGCCGCAGCAGACGACGGTTTCGCCCGTCGCTCGCGCGTCCTGGATCGGTGGGCAGGGCACGGTTCCGAAGGAGCAGTAGACGCAGCAGTCGCCGGCGCTTGGCCGCAGCACCGCACCGCAGCCCTTGCAGTCATAGAAGAACTGGCAGGCGTCCGACGGCATGGTCTCGGTCTTCTGATGCCCGCATTCGGGACAGGTGATCGTGGACTGAGGTTCCATCAGCAGCTTTCCTTCTTTCCGCGTTGCCAGAGAATGAGACCGTAGGCGGTGATCCCTAAAAACAGGGCGAGGGCCGGCAGCAGCACGTAATCGAACCACGCGAGCCAGGCGGAAAGACCAACTGCGCCAAGCAAGATGACCAGCGCCGGCGTAAAGCAGCAGATCGCCGCGATGACCGAGCCCGCGACGCCCGTGGTCAGAACCGTCCGGTCCTTCATCCGGGATCAGCTTTCGGCGACTTGCGCCGGATAGCCCGCGTCCGTCGAGGCTTGGGCGATTTCGCCGGCCGTTGTGACGGCGGGGTCGAAGGCGACGGTCGCCGTCTTGGCCTCAAAATCGATTTTGACGGACTGGACGCCATCCACCCTCTGCATCGCCCTCCTAACCGTGATCGGACAGGCCGCACAGGTCATCTTCGCGACCGTGAATGTCTGGGTCTGAAGCATTGTCTCGGCGGTCGCCTGCGCGACCGCAGCCGGCGTCATTCCAACCGCGCCGAGTCCGGCAAGGCCCAGCACCGCCGCCGCTGAAATGATCATTATAGTACGCTTCATGCAGGTTCTCCTCAGTAGAACAGCGGCGCCCACCATTCGATGGTCATGGCCAGAACGACCAGCACCGTGGCGACCCAGAGTGCGCTCTTCGTAATCCTAGCGGACGCCGGACGCGCGCAATATGGTCTGTCCTCGCAAGCCGGCTTGGGTCGGAAATAGACTTGATGGAACCCGAGCCCGAGAAAGACCAGAGTCGCTCCGGCGAACCAGGGCTTGTAAGGTTCCAATGCTGTCAGATTGCCAATCCAGGCGCCTGACACGCCGAGGGTCACCAATACCAACGAGAACGATGCAGCAGGATGAGGCGAGAACCGCACTTACGATGCCGCCGGCTGCAAACCAACCCTTGCGCCGATCTTCATCGGTCGTTGAAACCGCCGCCCCCTCGATATCTGTGCGTGTTTCGGCCATGCGTGATCGCCCTCGATTTCGACTCATAGAGAAGCTAAAGTCTGTAGTAACTACAGGATCAAGAGGAAATCTCAGAAATGACGTTCACGGTGGCGCGAGGCGCGGTTAAGCGCGGCGAACTTGCGAAACGCTCGGGCTGCAATATCGAGACGATCCGCTATTACGAGAAGATCGGCCTTCTGGCTGAGCCCGACCGGACGGACAGCGGGCACAGGCTCTACACACCGGAGGATCAGGCCCGTCTCGGCTTCATCCTACGCGGACGCGAGCTAGGTTTCTCCATCGACGAGTTGCGCAGCCTCTTGAGCCTCGTCGATTCGGGCGATTATACGTGCGGTGAGATCCTCGCCCTGACCCAGCAACATTTGACATCGGTGCGCGAGAAGATTGCCGATCTGCGGAAGCTGGAAGGCACGCTGACAGCGGTAGCGGGCGAATGCGCCGGGGGTCAGGCGCCAGATTGTCCTATTATCGAAGCGCTCCAGAGTGAATGATACGACCATTGCCGCCTAACCGATCCCGATCCCGCGCTTCTTCGCCAAATCGAACGACGCGGATGGGCCCCGCATGACACCGCTCACGATCTTGCCGCGTTGACGCTCCAGCATCGGTCGCCAGGGAACGAGCGTGAACTCCTTCGACTTCTCGATGACGGCGAACTTGCCGCTCGCCAGGTGGACCGAACGCCGGTAGACGCCTTCGATCCGGTCGCCGTCCCGGGTCTCGGCGAACGCGAGGCCAGTCTCCTTGGCGATCCTGTCGCCGGCGGCGGCCAACTCCTGTCGGCGCAGCAACCGAAGCAAATTTCGCTGATACCGGACAGTCTGGCCGTTTCGGTCGGCCAGCCCCTGCTCCACCAGATGATCCTGACGCTGATGCAGCGCGGCTAACGAAGCCGCCCCGAACCGGTCGCCGCGCAGGGGTGTCGGCTCCTTGGCGAGCAATTGGCGGTCGAGCCAGGTCGCCCCGTCGGCCTTGACTTGTTGCTCCAGGGTCAGGAACGACAACGCCACAACCTGTCCGGGATAGCGAGCCTGATTCTTGGCGAGCGTCTCCACACGGTCTTCGAAGTCGTCGGGAATTTCCCATGATCCGTCCGCAAAACGCCGCACCACGTTCTGACGGCGCAGCGCTTCGAGCCTGCGGACGTGAGCCTGAACGAATTCTGCCGACGCGCGCGGATCGGCCTCGTGATGGGCATCGCGTGAATAGAGACCGCCGTTCCTCCGGCCGACCTGCGCGATGGCGCGGTCGGATGGCTTCAGCTCCGTCGCCGCCGGCGTCACCTCGACCACGGCGCCGAGCGGCAAATCCTCCACGTCCTGGCGTGGATCGAGTGCGACGTAATGCACTCGTCCGTCGGACGCGTCGACCATGACGTAGTGGCCGTCATTCAGCTCGTCATGAAGTCCGCGATCGATGATCCGCCCCGTGATGGTTGGCGCGCGCGGGTCACCGGAATCGTAGATCGAGAACTCGGAGGCGCCCGCATCGAGCCCCGCCTGACGTAGTCCGCGATGCATGGTCTTGATGATGTCGCCACGCTGGCCCGCGCGACGCAGCGTCTCTTCGAGTTGCGGCGACAGCCGCCATCGACCCGGCACTGTTTCTTCCGCGAGGCCGCGACCAGCCAGGACACGGAGACGTCCAACCCGAATGGCATGACGAGAGCGGGCGTCCGGATATTCCGCGTCACTGCGCGCATCGACGATGCCGTCAACTGTATCGCGAACCAGCGAACGATCGAGATCGGTGAAGTGCTCCTGCTCGACCTGTCGCTCCAGCTTCTGGCGGAGTTCCTGCTCGGTCTGCGGCCCGAGTTCGAGGGTCACGATCTCGCTCGCCCGACGGCGCATGCCATGGGCGATGTAGTCGCGGGCGATGACGAGGTCTTTCGCCAGATCGTCCTTGCCGCGTAACACGATGTGAGAATGCGGATGCTCGGTGTTGAAGTGATCGACCGCCACCCAGTCGAGGCGAGTGTCGAGGTCCTCCTCCATTGCCGCCATGAGATCGCGGACGAAGGGCTTGAGATCGTAGAGCTCCGTCGCGTCCTCGGGCGAGACAATGAAGCGGAACTGATGGCGGTCGCCCTCACTGCGATCGAGAAACCCCTTGCCGTCAGCTTCGTCATGGGCCGCGTCATAGAGCCGGCCCGGCTCATGCTCCTTCGAGACGCCGTCGCGCTGGATATAGCGAAGGTGCGAGCGGGCCGCGTCCAGACCGCCCGCCTTCAGCTTGACGATCCGAGTCTTGATGACGACGCGCCGGTAGGACGGCTCGAAGCGATGACCGGCGCGGCGGTGCCGGAGCGCATCGTTGCCGCGCCCGATCCTATAGCCGGAAAAGCGCCGGGCTGCCGTCGCGGTTCCGAAGCCCGTCTTCCCTGCCGCCGATATCTGATGGAGCACGCGGTTCAAGTAGTTCTTCGAGCGCACGCCGCCCAAGCTGCGGATGCGCCCGAGCTTCGGCTTGAAGATGTCGTCCTTGTCATCGGCCATGGTCGCTCAACCACATGGGCACATTAACGTGACGATCAAACCACCGCTTGATCCTTGCACCACCTATTCTTCAATCAGAACAGCGCCTTGGCGCTGATCGCCTGCACATGAGCCACAGGACCATGTGCAACCAAATCGGATGTGCAGACAGGGACTTGTGATGGTCTCGCACCACCACCTTTTATCTTGCCCTCCGCCGCTTCGACCCCTCCTCCCACTCCCATTCCTTCCTGACTCTGGATCAGCTTTCCTCGTCTTTCCGTCAAGGGAACCGCAGCCTTGTCGCCCGCCCGATGATCAGACGCCGATCCACCGGTCCGAAATACCGTCCATCGAAGGATTGCGGATGGTCTTGCAACAGGAAAACCGTTTGCTCGGTCAGGATGTGGCAGCCATGCCAGTCGGGCATTTCGCGGCCCTGTCCGTCACGTCTTTTCGCGATGGCGACCACCAATCCGTTGACGGAAATCTCGTCATCTTGACGGCAGATTCGATCACCGTTCAAGCCGGCAACACGCTTCAAAAGCGGCACGTCTGGCGGCAAATATCCGCGTTGGATGATCAGATTTCGGACCCGTTCGGGCACTCGAACATAGACATAACCGCCCCGTGAAATCGCCTCGTGATCGATCCAGTAAAACCCGAAGGGCGCGCTTGCGGAGGCGTTGTAGATCAGCTTTGTCGGCAAGCTCGTGACAGACGCCAAGCCCAGGGCGATGATCGGAATCGTCATTCCAATAAGGAGCGCGCGCTTCACGACGCCACCTGTCGCGCCGCCAAATGCGCCGCGTGCTGGGCCATCGTGTAGGCGCGAACCGGCTGTCCTGCGGTGATCCGGTTATGAACATGACGATAGTATGCTGGCGACACGTCGGCGGGCTCGAACGCCGCCGCTTCCAGCGCATCGATCTGCAACAGCGCGCGCTTGACCTTGGCGTTTCCGCTCACCAGTAAGAGGACTTCACCGCCGGGCGTGACGCCTTCAATGCGACTCAGCAACAGCGACGGTGCTACCGTTCTGACGATAGTGAACCGCCACTTTTGCGTGCCGTATTCGTTTGCGCGCCAGCGGACATAGCCGAACACGCGCCCCTGTTTGAACAAGGCGAGCGAGCGCCGCCGGTCCAAATCCTGCTGCTCGTCGGGCTCGCCGAACCGCAGCCAGTGGTTCAGATACTCCGGGTAAAAGGCGATCTCGACACGAGTGAAGGACTCAGACATCCGAGGTCGAGTCCTTCTTGCGCATATCCGACCAGGCGTTCAGATCGTCGATATGGTAGCGCACATGGCGACCGTGCTTGCGGTACTGCGGACCGCCGCCATAGACGCGCATCTTCTCCAGCGTATTCGGCTTGAGCTTGAGAAAGCGCGCCGCCTCTCGCGTCGTCAGGAAAGGCCCACCCTGCGCCGTCTCTACATCGTGCTCGATCATATCTCCTCCGGCGTCGGCGTAATTGCTCTATGCCGAGGAAGGATGAGCGGACCCACGGATCGGCGGCAGTATCGTTGGCGGCCACGTGCCAGAACGATACCCCCTATACGTCGCCCAAACGGTCAGTTAAGCAGCGTTCTGTAACCGCCATTCATCATCCGGAGGCCGCGCCGGACTCTGCGGATGACGCGATTCTTCATGGTCTGGTCCGGGCTGTTCCAGTCGTCCCGGACCGCCTTTTCGCCATAGAGAAAGATCGCGATCCGACGATAGGAATACCCCTCCATACGCCGGTCGAGCGCGGCCAACGCATCCCGGTGGCGCATCGCTTCGACCGTCCACCCACCGCCTGGACCGCCAATCAAGCGGTTGCGGTAGATGTCGGCAAAGCGTCGGATGAGCCTTTGACGGCTCTCCACTTCGGGGAAGGCATCGATCACGAGCTCAAGAGCGAAAGGATCGATACGAATATCCGCGCCGAGGCATCGGATCATGCCCCATGCCGTGGTGTAGCTCGGGTCTGGCCTGACGGGTGTCAGCGGGCCGAGCTGGTTAGCCTTTCTGCGCCGCAGGCAGGCTAACGATGGGATCATCGCAGACGGGCGCGAGGGTTTCCAGCGTCATGTATCTTGAGCGCTGGACGGCCCATTCCTCGGTCTGTTCCATGAGGATCGCGCCGACGAGGCGACGGATGGCGGCCTCGTTCGGGAAGATGCCGACGACGTCCGTGCGCCGCTTGATCTCTCCGTTCAGGCGCTCGATCGGATTTGTGCTGTGCAGCTTCGCGCGATGCTGCTGCGGGAAGGTCATGTAGGCCAGCACGTCCTCTTCGGCATTGTCCATCAGGGCAGCCAGTTTCGGCAGCTTGCCTCGCATCTGATCGGCCACGTGCCGCCATTGCGTCTTCGCCGCCACGTGGTCTGGTTGGGCAAAGGCAGTGGCGATGAAAGCGGAGACGACGCGACGGCTGTTCTTGCCGGCATGGGCGAGCGCGTTCCTCTGGAAATGCACGCGGCAGCGCTGCCAGGTCGTGTTCAGGACGCGCGCCGTGGCAGCCTTGATGCCCTCGTGGGCATCGCTGATGACAAGCTTCACGCCACGCAACCCGCGCCGGACGAGCTCGCGCAGAAAGTCGGTCCAGAACGTCTCGGCCTCGGAAGGGCCGATGGACATGCCGAGCACCTCGCGTCGTCCGTCCGTGTTGACGCCGACCGCGATCGTGACCGCGACAGAGACGATGCGGCCGCCCTGGCGGACCTTCAAATACGTCGCATCGATCCAGAGGTAAGGCCATTCGCCTTCGATCGGACGGCTCAGGAAAGCATCGACCCGCTCGTCGATCTCCTCGCACAATCGGCTGACCTGGCTCTTCGAGATCCCGCTGCCGCCCATGGCCTGAACCAGGTCATCCATCGCGCGCGTCGAGACGCCATGGACATAGGCTTCCTGGATGACGGCCACCAAGGCCTTCTCCGTGGCACGGCGGGGCTCCAGAAAGGACGGAAAGTAGCTGCCGGTGCGCAGCTTGGGGATACGAAGTTCAACGTTCCCCGCACGCGTCTGCCAGTCACGGTCACGATAGCCGTTCCGCTGGGCCTGCCGGTCCGGGCTCTTCTCACCATAGGCGACGCCCGTCTTCGCGCCAACCTCCAGCTCCATCAGCCGTTCCGCTGCGAAGCCGATCATCTCACGCAGCAGATCGGCGTCAGCACTCTTCTCGACCAGCTCTCGCAGGTCCATAATGGGCTTGGTCATCGGGGTCTTCCTTCGGTTCAAGTTGGACTAAGCAACCCGACCCTACCGACAATTTCCCGATGACCACCGCGCCCTTGATGACGTCCTACAGCGCTACGGGTGGGCGCGGACGCCATCAAGGGCGCTACGCCGAGCTACACCTCTCCAAAGGACATGACCGTCTGGCACGAAAGGGAAAGCTTGACGTTGCCATCGGGGAAGAGAATTTCTCGACCTTCGCCACAGTCGAGATCATGGAAGAAGGCACGGCGGGAACGTCAGCGCCGATTGAGATCGAGGCCGATGGTGTCACGATCCGTCTTGGCGCCGAGACGCCGGCCGATCGGATCGCCGAGATCGCCGCCGCCTTGCGCCTCGCCCGGTGATTGTTCCTTCCCAGGCGGTCAAGATCGTGATCGCAACCAAGCCCGTGGACTTCCGCAAGGGCCATGACGGACTGGCCGCCTATGTCGAGAAGGAACTGGGGCTGAAGGCGCATTCCGGGATCGTCGTGGTCTTCCGCGCCAAACGCGCCGACCGGATCAAGATCCTGGTCTGGGATGGAAACGGACTGGTGTTGA
>PABG01000044.1 GCA_002699185.1 Gammaproteobacteria bacterium
CTCACCCCCAGCCCCTCTCCCCCAAGGGAGAGGGGAGCGGGGGGGATTTTGCCGGCAGCCGACACTGCCCCAATGAAAACAAGGACGCGTCATGCAACTGAACAAGATTTCGTTGAAGGCCATCACCATCGGCACCATCCTGCTGGTTGGCGCCACCACCGTGGCACTGGCCCTGTATTCCGGCAACCGCTACCGCGCGGCCGCCCTGACGGAACAGACCGACCTGAGTGTGCGCAAGCTGCAGACCCATGCCAGTCAGCTGCTGCAGCAACTCGAGCGCAATGCCCGCCTGGTCGGCCATGCGCTCGGCAATGATCCGGCGTTTCAGCACATCCTGGTCAACAGCGGCATGGGCAGCCGCCGGCTGGCCGCCTATCTGGAGCAGTCAATCCACGACCTGGGGCAGGCCACCGGCCTGGAGGGCTACCGGGTCGGCGTCTATTCCGCCGACGGCGAGCCGCTGGCTGGCAGCGGCGAACTGGCCATGGACGGCGCCCTCGATCCCGAGACCCTGCAGGCCCGCCGGGAGGCGGGAGACAGCGGCCAGCTGCGCCTGACGCCGACCGGGCCGGTACTGTCCCTGACCCTGCCGGCCGGCACCCCGCAGCGCAGCGCCTGGCTGGAAATCCAGGCCGGCCTCGATACCGCCGTGCAACGGCTGGAGGCGACACTGGGACAGCCGCTGCTGCTCGCCACCCGTTCAGGCAAACCGCTGTACCGCTCACCCGACTGGCAGTCCGGCGAGCAGGGCGAGCGCATCAAGGTGCAGCATGTGCTGCAGGATGCCGCGGGCAGCCCCCTGCTCACCCTCAGCGCCCAGCAGCCGCAGGAGCGACTGGTGGCCAACATGCTCGACGTGCGCAACCAGACCGCCGTGGCCTACGTGGTGCTGTTCGGCGGCGCGCTGCTGATCGCGCTGGGCATCTTCAACCGCTTCCTGTTCGCCCCGGTCAATGCCCTGATCCAGGACATGCGCCGCGGCGCCGACGGGGATCTGGACAGCCAGGTGCGCGAGGACCAGTTGCGCGAATTCAGCCTGCTGGGCCAGGCCTTCAACCGCATGACCCGCAAGATGAAGGAGAACCTGGAGCGCGAGCGCCAGGCCGCCGAGGACCTGACCGGCAAGGTGGAACTCATCCAGGAAGTCGTCGAGATGGCCGCCCGCGGCGATCTCACCGGTCAGCTGATGATCTACCGCGACGACGACATCATCTCCGAACTGGCCAGCGGCGTGCAGGGCATGCTGGACAGTCTCAACAGCCTGGTGGCGCGCATCCAGCAGGCCGGCATCCAGGTCACCTCCTCCGTCACCGAGATCGCCGCCACCGCCAAGCAGCAGGAGGCCACGGTGAACGAACAGGCCGCCACCACCAACGAGATCCGCGCCACCGTGACCCAGATCTCGGCCACCGCCAACGAGCTGGTCAACACCATGCACGAGGTCACCGACGTCGCGCTCAAGACCGCCGAGCAGGCCAATACCGGCCGCAGTTCGCTCACCCGCATGGAGGAGACCATGCGCCACATGCTGGAGGCGACCAACACCATCAATTCCAAGCTGGCGGTGCTGAGCGAGAAGGCCGCCAACATCAACACCGTGGTGACCACCATCAACAAGGTCTCCGACCAGACCAACCTGCTCTCGCTCAACGCCGCCATCGAGGCCGAGAAGGCCGGCGAGTACGGCGTGGGCTTCTCCGTGGTGGCCACCGAGATCCGCCGTCTCGCCGACCAGACCGCGGTGGCGACCTGGGACATCGAGCAGATGGTCAAGGAGATGCAGTCGGCGGTCTCGGCCGGCGTGATGGGCATGGAGAAGTTCTCCACCGAGGTGCGCACCGGCGTGGACGATGTGCGCAACGTCAGCTCCCAGCTCGGCCGCATCATCGAGGAGGTGGAGAACCTCATCCCCCGCTACGAGGAAGTGCACGAGGGCATGCAGTCCCAGGCCCAGGGCGCCAACCAGATCAACGATGCCATGGTGCAGCTTGCCGAGACCTCGCAGCAGACGGCCGAGTCGCTGCGCCAGTCCAACGGTGCCATCCAGCAGCTCAACGAGGCCGCGCGCCGGCTGCAGGAAGGCGTCTCGCACATCAGGCTCAATGCCTGAGCGGGAACAGCGGCCGCCATGCTTCATGTCCTGTTTCACCTCGACGATCAGCGCTACGCCCTGGACACCGGGCTGCTGATCGAGATCGTGCCCTTCGTCGAGTTGCGCCAACTGCCGCGGGCACCGGCGCATGTCGCCGGCCTGTTCGACTACCGCGGCCGCACGGTGCCGGTCATCGACCTGACCGCCCTGACGCTGGGACGGCCCAGCCGGGTCCTGCACAGCACCCGCATCCTGGTCATCGACCATCCGCTCACGGCCGGCGACAGCCGGCCGCTGGGTCTGCTGGCCGAACAGGTGGTGGAAACCCTCAAGCTTGACCCGGAGGCCTTCACCGACACCGGGGTGGAGATCCCCGATGCCCATTATCTCGGCCGGGTGGCCCGCGACGGGCGCGGCCTGCTGCAGGCCGTCGAGACGGATGCACTGCTCACCCCCGAGGTGGAAGCGCTGCTGTTCCAGGACGTGGCCGCATGCAGCTGACCCGGATCGAGCAACTGCTGAAGGACACCATGGGGCTGAATGCCGCCTCCATCGGCTCCAGCGCCATCCAGCGCGCCGTGCGCGAGCGCATGCGGCGCACCCACATCGACGACAGCGAACGCTATCAGCAGCGCCTGGAAACCAGTCCGGAGGAAATCCGCGAACTGATCGAACTGGTGGTCATCCCCGAGACCTGGTTCTTCCGCAACTGGCACCCGTTCCAGGCCCTCAAGCGGTACCTGGAGCAGCACTGGCTGCCGCGCGCGGGGGATCGCTGCCTGCGCCTGCTGAGCCTGCCCTGCTCGACCGGCGAGGAACCCTACACCCTGGCCATGGTGCTGGCCGACCTGGGGCTGGCCCCGGACCAGGCCGAGGTGCACGGCGTGGACATCAGCCGCTACAACATCGATACCGCGCGGCTGGGCATCTACCGCCAGAATTCCTTTCGCGGCGACCATCTCGACTACCGTGACACCTGGTTCCGCCAGGTCGAGGACCGCTACCACCTGCACCCCGACATCCGCGACCGGGTCCGGTTCGAGCAGGGCAATCTGCTCGATCCGGAATTCAGCCGCGACCGCGCGCCCTACGACGTGATCTTCTGCCGCAACCTGCTCATCTATTTCGACCGTCCGACCCAGAAGCAGGCGATCGACATCCTGGAAGGACTGCTCGGCCGCGACGGCCTGCTGTTCGTCGGCCATGCCGAGACCGGCGTGCTCGCCGGTCGCGGCTTCCGCTCACTGAACCTGCCGCAGAGTTTCGGTTTCCGCCGCGAGGTCGCAGCGGCCGGCGCGGCAGTCCCGGCCGCACCCCGGCTGCGCCAGCCGCGGCGGCCGCGGCGCACGCCGGTCAGACCGCGCCGTCAGCCGCGTCCGCACTGGATCGACCAGCAGGAACAGGCCGTGGCCGCCTCGCCGCAGAGCGCGACCGACCCGGGCGTGGAGCAGCTCGAGCAGGCGACCCGGCTGGCCGACGACGGCCACCTGGTCGAGGCGGCCGAGTTGTGCGAGCAGCTGCTGGAGGCCCGGGGCCCCCAGGCCCAGGCCCTGTATCTGCTGGGATTGATCCGCGATGCCGCCGGCGAGCCCGAGGAGGCCGAGCGCCTGCTGCGCCAGGCCATCTACCTGGATCCGGCGCACTGCCCGGCCATGCTGCATCTGGCGCTGGTGCTGGAGCGCCGCGGCGAGGCCCGGGCCGCGCAACGCATGCAGGAGCGTCTTGAGCGCTGCCAGCAACGCGAGGCCGCGAATACACGATGAACAAGCGCGCCGACAGGGAGTTCACCCTCGACGACTGCTGGAACCGCATCGGCGTCTGGCGCCGCGAGGGCGAGCCGTGCCCGCAGCTGGCCGAGCTCATGCACTGCCACAACTGCGAGGTCTATTCCCGCGCCGGCCGGCGCATGCTGGAACGTCCGCTGGCCGAATCGGTACGCGCCGAGTTCACCCGCAGCTATGCCGAGCCGCCAGCGGCGGCACAGCGGCACAACCGCAGTGCGCTCATCTTCCGGCTGGGCGACGAATGGCTGGGCCTGAACAGCCGCAGCGTCGACGAGATCACCGGCGCCCGCCCGGTGCAGCGACTGCCGAACGTGCCCGGCAATCTGGTCAAGGGGCTGGTCAACCTGCGCGGCGAACTCCAGCTGTGCGTCTCACTCGGTGGCCTGCTGGGGCTGGAGCGCGGCGACCACAAGCCGCGCATGGGCAGCGTCGGCATCGGCGATCGCATGATTCAGGTCCAGCGCGACGGTGAGCGCTATGTGTTCCCGGTCACCGAGGTGCACGGGCTGCATCGCTATCATGACAGTGAACTGCACAGCCCGCCGGCCACGCTGAGCAAGGCCCGCGGCACCTACACCCGCGGCGTCCTGAGCTGGCGCGAGGTCCAGGTGGGGATCCTCGACGACGACCTGATCTTCCACAGCCTGGAACGGAGCCTGCGATGAGCGGCCAGTCGATCAACCCGGTGATGCTGGAACTGTTCCGCACGGAGTTGGAGAGCCATACCCGGGCACTGGGCGAGGGCCTGCTGCAGCTGGAGCAGGATCCCGCGGCCAGCGCCCCGCTGGAGGGTCTGATGCGCGCCGCCCATTCCATCAAGGGCGCGGCCCGGATCGTGGACATCACACCGGCGGTGCGGCTGGCGCATGCCATGGAGGATGTCTTGGTTGCCGCCCAGCAGGGGCGCCACCCCCCCGCCGCCGGACACATCGATGCCCTGCTGCGGGCCACCGACCTGGTGCGCGGCATCGCCGCCCATGCCGATGACCCGGTCTGGCTGCAGCAGCAGGAAGCGGCCATCGACGCCATCGTAGAGTCCCTGGGCGGACAGACCGCAGAGGCAGCAACGGATCCGCCTGCCGGCGCGCAGCCCGCCGCGCAAGCGGTCTCCGGGGCCGCCGCTTCCGACGACGCGGCGCAAGCGGCAGGCACCGCGCCGGACGCGAACCTCGATCCCGCCATGCTGGAGTTGTTCCGCGGCGAGGCCGAGGCCCAGCTGGCCATGCTGATGGACGGGCTGCTGCAGCTGGAAACCGCACCCGGCGACAGTGTTGCCCACGAGCAATTGATGCGCGCGGCCCACTCGCTCAAGGGCGCGGCCCGCATGGTCGGCATCGATACCGCGGTGCGGCTGGCGCACGCCATGGAGGATATCTTCGTTGCCGCCCGGCAGGGCGGGCTGGAACCCAGCCCCGAGGCCATCGACGTGCTGCTGCAGAGCACCGACATGCTGCAGCGCCTGAGCCAGAGTCCCGACATCGGTGACTGGTGCCGCCAGCACGCCGGCGACATCGACCGGCTGGGCGGCCTGCTGGCCGACGTCCTGGCCGGGCGCGAGGTTCAGACCCCGGCCCCGACAGCGCCCATCCCGGAACCCGTCCAGCCGGCCGCCGGCAGCGGCGCAGCTCACGCCGCGGACAGCGCCATCCGGGTCTCCCGCGAAAGCCTCAACCGCCTGATGGGCCTGGCCGGCGAGGTCCAGGTCGAGGCGCGCTGGCTGCGCCCCTTCGCCGACGGACTGCAGCACATCAAGCAGTACCAGTCGGAGCTGATCGGACTGCTGGACCGGTTGCGCGACACTCTGGATTCGCCCCGGGTCGACGACTTCGCCCGCAACCTGTTCAACGACGCCCTGCGCCGCGCCGGCGACTGCCGGCATCTGCTCACCGACCGCCTGGGCGAACTGGAGGAATACGACCGTCGCACCCACAACCTGGCCGGACGCCTCAACCGCGAAGTGGTGGCCAGCCGCATGCGGCCCTTCGCCGACGGCGTGCACGGCTTCCAGCGCATGGTGCGCGACATCAGCCGTTCGCTGGGCAAGCAGGTGCGGCTCGACATCCGCGGTCTGGAGACCCGGGTCGACCGCGACATCCTGGAGAAGATCGAGGCCCCGCTCAATCACCTGCTGCGCAATGCCCTGGATCACGGTATCGAGACCCCGGAGGAACGCCTTGCCGCCGGCAAGCCGGAACAGGCGCGGCTGCGCCTGGAGGCCATGCACAGCGCCGGCATGCTGTCGATCATCGTCGAGGACGACGGCCGCGGCATGGACCTGGAGGTGCTGCGCCGCAAGGTGGTGGACAAGCAGCTGGTCAGCGCGGAGATGGCGAAGGATCTGAGCGAGTCCGAACTGATGGAGTTCATCTTCCTGCCCGGCTTCTCCACCCGCAGCGAGGTCACCGAGCTCTCCGGGCGCGGCGTCGGCCTGGACGTGGTGCACAGCGTGGTGCAGGAGATGCACGGCCTGGTCAACGCGGTCTCGCACCCCGGCAAGGGGATGCGCTTCCACATGCAGCTGCCGCTGACCCTGTCGGTGATGCGCTCGCTGCTGGTGGAGATCGCCGGTGAGCCCTATGCCGTGCCGCTGGCCCAGATCAACCGTACGCTCAAGCTCGACCGCGGCCAGATCCAGGTCCTGGAGGGGCGCCAGTACTTCACCCTGGGCAATCATCACATCGGCCTGGTGGCGGCCAACCAGCTGCTGGGCCTGCCCGAGGGGCCGCCGGATGAGGACGAGGCCTGCATCGTCGTGCTGGGCGAGCGCCTGGACCGCTACGGCTTCGTGGTCGACCGCTTCCTGGGCGAGCGCACGCTGGTGGTCAACCCGCTGGATCAGCGCCTGGGCAAGCTCAAGGACATCGCCGCCTGCTCCATACTGGAGGACGGCCGCCCCTGCCTGATCCTGGATGTGGATGACCTGCTGCGCTCGGCCGACCTGGTGATCGCCGGCGGGCGTCTGGACCGGATCGAACAGGCCCGCTCGCGCCAGGCGGTCAAGACGGGCAAGCGCATCCTGGTGGTGGACGACTCCATCACGGTGCGCGAGGTCGAGCGCAACATGCTCGCCAACATCGGCTACGAGGTCGAAGTGGCCGTCGACGGCATGGACGGCTGGAACGCGGTGCGCATGGGCGACTATGACCTGGTCATCAGCGACATCGACATGCCGCGCATGAACGGCTTCGAGTTCGTCAGCCAGATCAAGCAGGACCCGAACCTGAAACACACCCCGGTGATGATCGTCTCCTACAAGGACCGCGAGGAGGACCGCACCCGCGGGCTGGAGGTCGGCGCCGACTATTACCTGACCAAGGGCAGTTTCCAGGATGCCACCCTGATCGATGCCGTGCAGGATCTGATCGGGGAGCCGTGAGTGTCATTGCGAGCGAAGCGCGGCAATCTCGTAACGGATAATCATCTGGCAGGAGATTATTCGCTACGCTCACCCCTTCGGGGCCGCCCTGCGGGCGTTCTGCGCTCGCAAGCTCGCTTGTGCCACGGCGCTACGCGCCTCGCAATGACGTTAAATAGCACGTAGGTCGGGTTAGCCCGCAGGGCGTAACCCGACGCTGGCCGCCATGCCTGTCGGGTTACGCTGCCGCTAACCCGACCTACGTCGCTACGTCTACGAAGCAAATGTAGGCCGGAATAAGGGCCGTCAGGCCCGTTTCCGGCGCCGGTCGGTTTGCCGGGAACGCTGCGCTTATCCCGGCCTACGATCTGAGTTTGTTGTTTTTTTGAGTTGCTTTCTGCTGTTTACACGGAGTTGAACGCTCATGCTGCGTATCGCCATCGTCAACGACATGCCGCTCGCCCGCCAGGTGCTGCAGCAGCTGATCCTGGCCAGCGGCCGTTATCGCATCGCCTGGGTGGCCGAGGACGGCGCCCAGGCCGTGACACTGGCCGAGCAGGACAAGCCCGACATCATCCTGATGGATCTGATCATGCCGGAGCTGGACGGTGTGGAGGCCACCCGGCGGATCATGCAGCAGGCCGCCTGCGCCATCGTCATCGTCACCGCCAGCGTGAACACCAACGCCGCCCGGGTGTTCGAGGCCATGGGCGCGGGCGCCCTGGACGCGATCAACACCCCGGTGCTGGGGCTGTCGGGCGAACAGGAAGGCCGGGAGCAGCTGCTCTACAAGCTCGATACCGTCGCCCGGCTGGTCGAGGCCACGCGGCGGGTCCAGCCCCTGGACCGGCCTCAGCCGCCACCGCCGGCCGTACCGCACCGGGGCGAGTACCTGGTCGCCATCGGCGCCTCGACCGGGGGGCCGGCCGCCATCCGCACCCTCCTGTCGGCCTTCCCGGCCGGATTCCCGGCCGCCTTCGTCATCATCCAGCACGTGGACGAGCAGTTCGCGCCCAGCTTCGCCCGCTGGCTGGACGAGGAAGTGGCCCTGCCGGTGCGCCTGGCGCAGCAGGGTGACCGCATCCGCGTCGGCGAGGTCCTGGTGGCCGGGGGCGGCGAGGCCCATCTGGTGATGGACGAGCGGCAGCGCCTGGGCTACGCCCGGGAGCCGGAAAACTACCCCTACCGCCCGTCGGTCAACGTTTTTTTCGAATCAATGGCTCAATTTTGGACGCATCATGCCGTTGGTATCTTATTGACAGGGATGGGTCGGGACGGCGGCGCCGGATTGCTGGCGCTGAAACAGGCCGGTTGTCATACTATCGCCCAGGATCGTGAGACCAGCGCGATCTATGGCATGCCCAAGACGGCCGCCGACCTGCAGGCAGCCAGTGAAATACTGCCGCTGAGCCAGATCTCGGTCGCCATCGAAGAGGCGATCAACCGCAACAAGGGATGACAGTGGACAAGTCATGAAGGAATCCGCACTCATGGAGCAGCCAGCCAGCGAGACCGACACGGATCAGCCGTGCGTGGTCCTGCTGGTCGACGACCAGGAAATGGTCGCCGAGGGCATCCGCCGCATGCTGGCGGATGAGCCCGGCATCGAGCTGCACTATTGCCAGGATCCGCGCAATGCCATCCAGATGGCGACCGAGCTCAAGGTCACGACCATCCTCCAGGACCTGGTCATGCCCGAGATCGACGGCATCATGCTGGTGCGCTTCTACCGCGCCAATCCGGTCACCCAGGACATCCCCGTGATCGTGCTCTCCAGCAAGGAAGATCCGACCATCAAGAGCGACGCCTTCAGCTGCGGCGCCAATGATTACCTGGTCAAGCTGCCGGACAAGATCGAGCTGGTCGCGCGGGTGCGCGCCCACTCGCGCACCTACCTGCTGCAGAAGGAACGCGACGCGGCCTATCACGCCCTGCGCGAGATCCAGCGCCAGCTCGAGGAGAGCAACAGCCAGCTCGAGGAAAGCAACCGCGAACTGCAGCGCCTGTCCTCGCTGGACGGCCTGACCGGCATCGCCAACCGGCGCCAGTTCGACAAGCAGTTGGAGAAGGAATGGCAACTGGCCCTGCGCAACTGCAGCGGCCTGGCGCTGGTCATGATCGACATCGATTACTTCAAGCTCTACAACGACACCCACGGCCACCAGCTCGGCGACGACTGTCTCAAGGCCGTGGCGCGCGAGCTCGCCCGCGTCGTGCATCGCCCTTCCGACCTGGTCGCGCGCTACGGCGGCGAGGAATTCGGGGTCATCCTGCCCAACACCGACGAGGAAGGCGCCATGCAGGTGGCCGAGAAGATGCAGCAGGTCATCCACGAGCTCAATATCGAACACGAGGCCTCCAAGGTCTCCGACCGCATCACGCTCAGCATCGGCATGGCCACCGCCAGCCCGCGCGGCGGCCAGCCCGGCGACCTGCTCAAGCAGGCCGACGCCGCCCTGTACGAGGCCAAGAGCCAGGGCCGCAACCGCATCGTGGTCAAATCCGACACCCCGGCCGGGGACTGAACCGGCCGGTCTCGCCAAACCCTCTGCAATCCCCTATCATTACGGGCCGTTGACCGGTAACTTTCAGTCTGAAAACGGAGCCCGTTATGACCTTTGTCGTCGTCGAGAACTGTATCAAGTGCAAGTACACGGACTGTGTCGAGGTCTGCCCGGTCGACTGTTTCCACGAAGGCCCCAACTTCCTGGTCATCGATCCGGAGGAATGCATCGACTGCACCCTGTGCGAGCCCGAATGCCCCGCCGAGGCGATCTTCGCCGAGGACGACATCCCCGAGGGCCAGGAGCATTTCCTCGAACTCAATGCCGAACTGGCGCAGAACTGGCCGGTGCTCACCCAGAAGAAGGACGCGCCGGACGATGCCGACGAATGGAACGGCAAGCCGGACAAGCTGCAGTACCTGGAACGATAAGTCGCTTCCGGCCAGAAGTTCCCGCTTCTGATGGCGTAGGAGGGGTGAAGGCGTCTGCGCCGCAACCCATCATCTGCCGCCACTGCGATGATGGGTTGCGCTGCGCTCCACCCATCCTACTGGACTGGTAGACCGCGGTCAGCACATGAGCACACCGCCCTCTCCAGCCGTCCAGCGCCACCCCTGGCACAGCGACCTGCTGGCCACGGCCGCCCACGCCATCCTCGCGCGCTGGGGCGTACACCTGCCGGATCTGTCGCGGCTCAACGTCATCCTGCCGCAGCCGCTGGCGGCCTCCGACCTGCGCCGCCGCCTGCTCGAGGCCCTGCCCGCCGGCGGCCCCGGCAGCCTGCTCGGCCCGCGCCTGCTCACCCTGTCCGACTACCTCGACACGCACCTGGATGCCTCGCAGCCGGTCTGGAGCCGGGAGGCCGGGCTGCTGGCGCTGGTCGAGGCCCTGCGCGGCCATGAGGCCCTGTTCGGCGAGGAGGACACCTGGCGCCTGGCCGAACACCTGCTGGAACTGTTCCAGGAACTGACCCTGAACCGGGTCGAACTGCCGGATGCGGACAGCTTCCGCCAGCGCCTGGGGCAGGCCTACCGCATCGCCGGCCGCCCCCCGCCGGCGCTGGAACGCGAGGCCGGGATCGTCCACCGCCTGTGGCGGGCCTGGCACGAGCAGCTCGCCGCCCTGGGGGTGGAGGATCCGGCCCGGGCACGGCTGCAGTCCCTGGCCCGCGCCGCCGTGCCGGCCGCCGATGAACTCGGGCTGGTGCTGATCGGCGAGCCGGACCTCAACAGCGCCGAACGCGCCTGGCTGGCGCAGCGCCTGCGGCACCCGGACTGCCTGTGGCTGCGCCAGGGCGGCAACACCCCCCTGGACGCCCTCTGCCCCGACATCGACATCGTTCCCGGCCCGGTCCCGCCCGCGGCCCGATGTCTGGACAGCATTTTCGCCGACACCGGGAACGCACCGGAGTTGCGCCGGCGCGCACTGGAGTTCGCCGCCGCGCACCCGGCAAGCCCGCTGCAGGCACAGCTTGCGGTGTTCGGCGCCGATTCAGCCGAGCAGGAGGCGCGCGCCATCGAACTGCGCGTCCGTCAGTGGCTGCTGGAAGGGCACCGCCGCCTGGGCATCGTCACCGAGGACCGGCGCCTGGCACGGCGGGTACGCGCCCTGCTGGAGCGCGCCGGGGTGGAGCTCAGTGACAGCGGCGGCTGGGCCCTGTCCACCACCAGCGCGGCCACTGCGGTGGAGCGCTGGCTGGAATCCGTGGAGCAGGACTTCGAACACCGGCCGCTGCTGGATTTCCTCAAATCCCCCTTCGCCAGCGGCGCCGACCGCGAGCAGCACCTGCTGCTGGTCTACCGGCTGGAGCAGGATGTCATCCTGCAGGGCCGCATCGCCCGCGGCATCCCCCGCTACCGCCGGCAGCTGGGCACCCGCCAGGAACTGCTGGGCGACTGGCCGGCCGCCGAGTACCAGAGCCTGTTCGCCCTGCTCGACCGGCTGGAGTCCGCCGCCGCGGGACTGCGCGAATGCCTGGCCGGCAGGCATCCGGCGGAACGACTCCTGCAGGCCCTGCGCGACAGTCTGGACGAGCTGGGCGTGTGGACCGCGCTGGAGCAGGACCCGGCGGGCGAACGCATCCTGCGACTGTGGGAGCGGCTGCACAGCGCGGTGAGCCTGACCCCGCTGGAACTCGACTGGAGCGAATTCCGCACCTGGTTCGGGCGCAGCCTGGAGACGGCCCACTTCACGCCGGCCGGCACCGGCGGCCCGGTGCGGCTGCTGTCGCTGGAGCAGAGCCAGGGCCTGCGCTTCGACGGCCTGATCCTGGCCGCCTGCGATGCCCGGCACCTGCCCGGCGCGCCGCCCACCGGCCCCTTCTTCAACGACCGGGTACGGCGCGAACTGGGCCTGCCGGTGTGGCGCGAACGCCTGGACCGGCGCTTCGCCCTGTTCCGCTGCCTGCTCGGCGCGGCCGGGCAGGTCCTGCTCACCCACCGGCGCGAGGATCAGGGCGAGCCGGTCCTGCCCAGCCCCTGGCTGGAACTGCTGCAGGGCTTTCACCGCCTGGCCTGGAATGACGACCTGCAAGATGCCGGGCTTGCCGCTGCGCTCGACCAGCCCGCCAGCCGGGTCCGCCCCGCCGCACCGCCGCCGCTGCCGACGCCGCCCGAACGCCCGCGTCCCCGGCTCCCCGCGGGCCTGCGCCCGCACCGGGTCAGCGCCAGCAGCCACCAGCGCCTGATCGACTGTCCCTATGCCTGGTTCGCCGCTGACGGCCTGGGCCTGAAGCCGCCCGAGGCCATCCGCGAGGCATTGCAGAAACAGGATTACGGCGAGCGCGTGCACAGATGCCTGGAGGCCTTCCACGGCCGGGTACGGGGACTGCCCGGCCCCTTCGCGCAAACCCTGACCGCAGCCAACCGGGAGGCGGCCATTGCCCTGCTCAACCGCATCAGCGAAGCGGTGTTCGCCCGCGATCTGGAAGACAACTTCCAGCACCGCGGCTGGCTCAAGCGCTGGCAGGAACGCATCCCTGAATACATCGACTGGCAGATCACGCAGGCCCGGGACTGGACAGTCGAGGCCGTGGAGCAGCGCCTGGAGCGCCCGCTGGCCCCGGACCTGATCCTGCGCGGCCGGCTCGACCGCCTCGACCGCGGCGCCGACGGCCTGGCCATCATCGACTACAAGACCGGCTACACGCCGGACAAGGCGCAGGTCGAGGCCGGCGAGGCCGTGCAGCTGCCCTTCTACCGGCTGCTGCTGGACCAGCCGGTGGCGCGCAGCAGCTACCTGCCGCTGGATGACAGGGGCAGGAAGGTGAGTGACCGGGTGGCGCTGGAGGACGCAACGCTGGAACAACTGAGCTCGGCCGTGCGCGAACGGCTGCAGCGCCTGGTCGCGGACCTGGACGCCGGGACGCCCCTGCCCGCCTGGGGCGATGAACTGACCTGCCGCCGCTGCGATCTCGACGGCCTGTGCCGCAAGGCGGTATGGAATGAGTAGGTGTCGGCACTAAAGAAAAAGGGCGGCCGCACGGCCGCCCTTCCCACGGGCATCCCTGTCCCCTTACTTCCCTGTACTCCTGTCCGTCCCGGACCCGTCCCTGTTGCTTCCCCTGGCTTGCACAGTTGTCCCTGTACTGTGTTTCACCATGAAACAAGCGAATTCCGTGCCAAAGCTGGCATCCCACCCCAGGAATAATGTTTTATTTATTGTTTTCAATATATTTTTAATCGAAGCGACGATCGCCGACCGCGGCGATCCCCGCCCTCACGCGGCGGAAATACGCCGCTGCCGCCGGCATTCCGCCACCGAGTTTACCGGCCTGCGGGGCTGACGTATGCTCTGCCGCCATGAACTCCCCCCCGAACCCCTCCCTGGAGGCGACCCTGCCGACGGCCAACGCCACGGTGCACGCCTCGGCCGGCACCGGCAAGACCTGGCTGCTGGTCACCCGGCTGGTGCGGCTGCTGCTGGCGGGGGTGGAGCCGGGCCGGATCCTGGCCGTGACCTTCACCCGCAAGGCCGCCGCCGAGATGCTGGAACGGCTCACCGAACGCCTGCGGCTGCTGGCCACGGTGCCGGACGCGGAGCTCGATCCGCTGCTGGTGCAGATGGGCGTGACGCCTGAGCCGGAACTTCGCCGGCAGGCCCGCCGTCTCTACGAGACCCTGCTGCGCGCCGACTTCAACCTGCGCGCCACCACCTTCCACTCGGTCTGCCAGGAGATCCTGCAGCGCTTCCCGCTGGAGGCCGGGGTGCCGCCGGGCTTCGAGTTGCTGGAGGCCGAAGGGGATGCCCGCGACGCCGCCTGGGATGCCCTCTATGCCGAGGCCACCGCCGCGCCCGGGGGCGACATCGGGCGGGCCCTGGACACCCTGATGGACGGCTGCGGCGGTCTGGGCAGCGTGCAGACGGCGCTGGGCAGTTTCCTCGCCCACCGCATCGACTGGTGGGCCTATACCGACGGCCGGGACGATCCGGTTGCCTGGGCCGGGGAGCGGCTGCGAGAACAACTCGATATCGATCCGGACACCGACCCGGAACGGGTTTTCTTCAACGACCTGACCTGCCAGCGGCTGCAGAATCTGCACGACCTGCTGCTGCTGCATCCGACCGATACCCACACCCGGCAGGCCGCGGCCATCGCTGCCGCCCTGAACACCGCCACACCGGCGCCGGCGCGCATCGAGGCCCTGTGGCCCGCGCTGCTGACGCAGAAGGGCGAACCGCTCAGCCGCAAAGCCAGCAAGACGCTGGAAAGGAAACTCGGCGCTGACGGCATGGAACGGCTGCTGGAACTGCATGCCCGGCTGTGCGAGCAGTTCCTCGACCTGCTCGACGCCCGCCAGCGCCGCGCCAACTGGGCGCTCAACCGCGCCTGGTATCGTGCCGGCGCCCGGCTGCTGGAACAGTTCCAGGCCATCAAACGCAACCAGCGCCAGCTGGACTTCAGCGACCTGGAATGGCACGCCTATCAGTTATTGAACCGCAGCGAGCAGGCCCACTGGGTGCAGTACAAGCTCGACAACCGCATCGATCACCTGCTGGTCGACGAGTTCCAGGACACCAACCCCACCCAGTGGCGCCTGCTGCTGCCGCTGCTGGAGGAGCTGGCCGCCGGCAGCGAGCGGCCGCGCAGCGTGTTCCTGGTCGGTGACGAGAAGCAGTCCATCTACCGCTTCCGCCGCGCCGATTCGCGCCTGCTCGGCGCGGCCAGCCAGTGGCTGGAACAGCATCTCGCCAGCCGCCGCCACAGCCTGACCGACTCGCGGCGTTCGGCCGCGGCCGTCATCGACTGCGTGAACCGGGTCTTCGCCCAGCCCGAACTGCGCAGCCGCATGCCGCAGTTCGAGCCGCACGGCACCTTCCATCCCGATCTGTGGGGCCGGGTCGAGCTGCTGCCCCTGATCCAGGCCGAAGCCGCCCCCGAGGTCGAACCGGCGCCGGCACCCACTGAATTGCGCGACCCGCTGCGCCAGCCGCGGGAACTGCCGCTGGATGAGCGCTACTACCGCGAAGGCCGCCAGGCCGCCGAGCGCATCCAGACGCTCATCGCCGGCGGCTGCATGCTGGAGCAAGGCGACCGGGCCCGCCGCGTGCGCTACGGCGACATCCTGATCCTGCTGCGCAGCCGCACCCATGCCGCCGACTACGAGCGCGCCCTGCGCGACGCCGGCATCCCCTGCCTGGGCACCTCCCGCGGCGCCCTGCTCGACAGCCTGGAGGCGCGCGACCTGGAGGCGCTGCTGCAGACCCTGATCGCACCGCACAACAACCTGGCCCTGGCCCAGGTGCTGCGCTCACCCCTGTTTGCCGCCACGGATGCCGAGCTGGTCCGTCTGGCCGGGTTGAAGCAGGGCGATTGGATGGCCCGACTGGTGGCGCTGGCCGAAACTGCAGCGACGCCCGAATCCCTGCGCCGGGCCGCCGACTGCCTGCAACGCTGGAGCGAACTGGTCGGGCGGCTGCCGGTGCACGACCTGCTGGACCGGGTCTTCTTCGAGGGCGACGTGCTGGCGCGTTACGCCGCGGCCACACCGGCGGCACTGCGACCGCAGGTACTGGCCAACCTGCAGCGCTTCCTGGAACTGGCGCTGGAGATCGACAGCGGCCGCTACCCCAGCCTGCCGCGTTTCCTGCAACAGCTGGGCCGGCTGCGCGAGCGCACTGACGAGGCCCCGGACGACGCCCCGCCGGCCGCGGGCGACCGGGTGCGGATGCTCACCATCCACGGCGCCAAGGGCCTGGAGGCACCGGTGGTGCTGCTGCTGGATGCGGCCGCAGCGGAACGCGACCGCAGCGCCTGGCAGGCGCTGGTGGACTGGTCGGCCAGCGAAGCGCACCCCCGCTATTTCCTGCTCAACCCCGGCCAGGCCCGGCGCGACCGCATCAGCCGCGACTGGCAGGCGGCCCAGCAGCAGGCCGAGGCGCGCGAGGACGCCAATCTGCTGTACGTGGCCCTGACCCGGGCGCGGCAGCTGCTGATCATCTCCGGCACCGCCCCGGCCCGGGGCAGCGGCAGCGGCTGGCACGGCCTGATCCGCACCGGCCTGGCGCCGGAGACGGAGGCGCTCGACACGC
>PABG01000045.1 GCA_002699185.1 Gammaproteobacteria bacterium
CGCTGCCGGCCAGCGCCGGATCGATGCCCATGCGCTGCAGCACCAGCGGAATACTGAAGCCGGCCAGGGCGGCGACGGCCAGGTTGATGATGATGGCCGCACCGATGATCACGCCCACCTGTGCATTTTGAAACCAGAGTGCGGCGATCAGCGCCACCACTACTGACCACAGTAGCCCGTTGAGCGCGCCGACGGCCAGTTCCTTGGTCATGAGCAGCCGTGAGTTGGACTTGCCGATCTGGTTCAGCGCCAGGCCGCGGATGACGATGGTCAGCGTCTGGCTGCCGGCGATGCCGCCCATGCTGGCGACGATGGGCATCAGCACGGCCAGTGCGACGATCTGCTGCAAGGTGGCCTCGAACAGGCCGATCACCCAGGAGGCGAGAAAGGCGGTCATCAGATTGATGCCGAGCCAGATCGAGCGCCGCCGGGTGCTGGAGAAGACCGGGGCGAAGATGTCGCCTTCCTCGTTCAGACCGGCCATGCTCATCAGCGAGTGGTCGGCCTCGTCGCGGATGACGTCGACCACGTCGTCGATGGTGATGCGTCCCACCAGCCGGCCGTTCTGGTCGATGACGGGCGCGGAAATCAGGTCGCGATCCTCGAACAGCTTGGCCACCTGCACCGCCGTGGTCTCGGCCTGGATGCCCTCGACATCCCGCACCATCACCTCGGCCACGCTCAGTTCCGGATCCATGGTCAGCAGGGTGGACAGCGGCAGCAGGCCGAGATAGCGGTCATTGCGGTCGACCACCATCAGGCTGTCGGTCAGGTCCGGCAGGTTGCCGCGCAGGCGCAGGTAGCGCAGCACCACGTCCAGGCTGACATCGGCCCGGACCGTGATGGTGTCCACGTTCATCAGGCCGCCGGCGGTGTCCTCGGAATAGGACAGGACCGATTCCAGCCGGTGACGGTTCTGCAGGTCCATGGACCGCAGCACCTCGTGGATGACGGTGCCGGGCAGGTCCTGCAGCAGGTCGGCCAGGTCGTCGGTGTCGAGGTTCTCGGTCAGGGCGACCAGCTCGCCGGCCTCCATCTCCTTGATCAGGCCGGAGCGGACCTCGTCGCCGACGTGCAGCAGCACCTCGCCTCGGTCGTCGGGGTCGACCAGTTCCCACAGGATGATGCGGGGGTCCTTGGGGATGGACTCGAGGACGTGGGCGATCTCCGCCGGGCGGAGGTTGTGGATCAGCCGCCGCACCCGGCTGGCCGCGCCCGAGGCCAGCGCGTCCGAGACCTTGTACAGATGGTCCTGGGCCTGGGCGGTTTCCTTGTGGCTGTCAGCCATGCGGCGGGATCCTTGGGGGCAAGACTTTGATTCCGCCGCAGTTTAGCAGGGTCGGTCGGCGGGCGTCATCCTGTCGCAGGTTTTTCCGCGGCCGGTATCACGCGCATTGCAGGTTCCTGATCCGCTCGAGCAGTTCGGCCCGCCGATCCGGGTCCCAGGTGTGCATCAGGGTCTCGACCGGTTCCATGATCCGCTCCAGCCGGGTATGGCGGATCAGGTCCTTGACCTCGAGCAGCGAGGAGGCCTGCATGCTGAAGCTGTTCAGCCCCAGGCCCAGCAGCAGCCGGCTGTACAGGGGGTCGCCGGCCATCTCGCCGCACATGGACACGGGCACCTCGTGGCGGGCGCCGGCCTGGATGATGTGCCGGATCAGGTACAGCACCGCCGGGTGGCTGGGGTCGTAGAGATAGTTCACTTCGTCGTCGACCCGGTCGATGGCCAGGGTGTACTGAATCAGATCGTTGGTGCCGATGGACAGGAAATCCAGTTCGGCGGCGAACATGTCCGCTGCCAGTGCGGCCGCCGGCACCTCGATCATGCCGCCGACCGGCATGTCCGGGTCGAACGCCTTGCCCTCGACGGTCAATTCATGCTTGACCTCCTCGATCAGGGCCAGGGTCTGGCGCAGTTCGCCCAGGCTGGAGAGCATGGGCAGCATCATCTGGACCGGGCCCAGGGCCGCGGCCCGCAGCACCGCCTTGAGCTGGGGCCGGAACAGTCCCGGGTCGTGCAGGCACAGGCGGATGGCGCGCAGGCCGAGGGCGGGATTGGTGCAGTGATGCGCGGCCTCGGTGTCGAGCGCCTTGTCGGCGCCCAGGTCCAGGGTGCGGATGGTCAGCGGCCGACCCTGCATCTGTTCGATGACTTCCCGGTAGTGTTCGAGCTGCTCGTCCTCGTCCGGTGTGTCCTCGCGGTTCATGTACAGGAACTCGGTACGGTAAAGGCCCACCCCCTCGGCACCGGCTTCCAGGATCTCCTGGACGTCCTCTGTGAGTTCGATGTTGCCGAACAGCCGCACGCAGACCCCGTCCAGTGTGCAGGCCGGCTCGAGGCGGGTCTTGACCAGGGTGTGAGCGCGCTCCTGGTCCTCGTGCTGGCGCTGCCGGTAGTGTTCGAGCATGAGGGCATCGGCGCCGGCCAGTACCATTCCCTCCTGACCGTCCAGGATCAGGGTCTCGCCGTCCTGGAGGTAGCGGTGAATATTGTGTACGCCGACAATGGTGGGGATGCGCAGGCTGCGGGCGACGATGGCGGTGTGCGACAGTGGCCCGCCGTACTCGGTGACAAAGCCGGCCACGCCCTGGTGATAGAGCAGTACGACATCGGCCGGCGTCAGTTCGTCGGCCAGCACGATGGTGCCCTTGAGGTGATCGATGGCGCTGAGATCCTGGACGTTCTCGTCATGCACCAGCAGGCGCTGGATGCGGCTGACCACGTGGTCGATGTCGTCCTTGCGGGTGCGCAGGTAGGCGTCGTCCATGGCTTCGAATACCTGCACCAGGGCGTCGCGCTGCTGCTTCAGCGCCCACTCGGCGTTGATGCCCTGCTTGCGGATGAGCAACTCCGGGGCCACCGTCAGGGTGGAGTCCTCCAGCATCAGCAGGTGGGTATCGATGAACTCGACGATATCGGCGCTGGTGTCGGGCGGGATGCGGCCGCGGATGCCGCGCAGCTGTTCGCGGGCGCCGCCCAGCGCGCGACGGAAGCGTTCGACCTCAGTCTCGATCAGTTCGGCATTGATGCGGTATTCGGTGACGTCGAGGTGATCGCGTTCGAGCAGGTGGGCCCTGCCGATGGCAATGCCGCGGGAGACGCCGATGCCCGAAAGCTGCACCGTCACCTGTCAGTCACCCTTATTCCGGTTCATGGAAACGTTCCTCGATCAGCTTCTCGATGGCGGCCATGGCCTCGGTCTCGTCACTGCCCTCGGCGGTCACCTCCAGGGTGGTGCCCCTTGAGGCGGCCAGCATCATGATGCCCATGATGCTCTTGCCGTTGACCTGCTGGCCGTTGCGGGCGATCTGAATGTTGCTGTCGAACTCCGAGGCCAGGGTGACCAGTTTGGCCGCCGCACGCGCGTGCAGCCCCAGCTTGTTGATGATGGTGAGTTCTTTCTTCTGCATTGCATCACTTTTCCTGCGGGTGGCACAGCAGCACGCCGTCGCGCCCGCCTGACAGGGCCTTCTCTTCCAACTCCGGCAGGCTGAGGCGGGGATAGTTCAGCACCCGGACCAGCATGGGCAGGTTGATGCCGGCCACCACGCTGGCAGTGACGTGATTCTGCACCCGGGTGGCGATGTTGCTGGGGGTGGAGCCGTACATGTCGGTCAGGATGAGTACGCCCATGCCGGAGTCGAGTTCGCGGCCGTATTCGATGGCGCTGGCCAGAGTGGCGTCGGGGTCGCAGTCGAAGCTCGCATTCAGCGCCCGCGTCTCCAGCGGGCACACCCCCAGCATGTGGGTGGCGGTGTGCAGCAGCATCCTGCCGATGTCGCCGTGGGTGATGATCAGCAGACCAACGCTCATGACAGTTCCCGATGACGGACCAGCACGGAAGGATATCTGCCGGCGAAGTGTTTGCCCAGCCTTTCGGCCATGTACACCGAGCGGTGCTGGCCGCCGGTGCAGCCGAGGGCGACGGTCAGGTAGCGCCGGTTCTCCTTCTCGAAGGCCGGCAGCCAGTCGTCGAGGAAGCGGCACAGTTCCCGGAACATGGCATCCACCGGCGGCTGATCCTCCAGGTAGGCGATCACCGCCTGGTCGCGCCCGGTGAGCGGCCGCAGGCCCTGGATCCAGTGCGGGTTGGGCAGGCAGCGCACGTCGAAGACGAAGTCGGCATCGTCGGGCAGACCGTGCTTGTAGCCGAAGGACTTGAACAACAGCGACAGACTGTCGGGCCGGGTATCGGAGAGCCGCTCCTGCACCAGGTCGCGCAGCTGGTGCAGGTTGGTGTGGGTGGTGTCGATGTGCAGCGTGGCGCTGCTTGCGATCGGCTCGAGCAGATTGCGCTCGCTGCGGATGGCGTCGGCCAGGGTGGTGTCAGCGCTGGTCAGCGGGTGCTTGCGGCGGGTCTCGCTGAAACGCTTGAGCAGGGTCTCGTCCGAGGCCTGCAGGAACACGATCTCGGCCTGGATGCCCTGGGTCTCGAGCCCGGCCAGGATGTCGCGGAAGCGGGACAGGTCCTGGCGGTGGTTGCGGGCGTCGATGCCGACGGCGGCGCGGTCCTGGCGGGCGGTGGTCAGTTCGCGGGCGAGCGGCTCCAGCAGCGCGACCGGCAGGTTGTCCACGCAGTAGTAGCCCAGATCTTCCAGGGTGTTCAGGGCCACGCTCTTGCCCGAGCCGGACAGCCCGCTGACGATGATGAGTTTCACAGGCCCTAGTCTTGCTGAATTTGTTCCCGTTGTCGTTGTATCAGTTCCTCGCCGGCATCGTGGCCGCGCATGGTCAGGATGTGCTTGCGGGCAGCGGCCTCGACCAGCACGGCCAGGTTGCGGCCCGGCGCCACCGGCAGGGTGATTTCGGGCACCTCCACCTCCAGGATGCGGCGGGTATGGTAGCTCCCGCGCAGGCGGTCGATCTGGCGCAGCTCGTCGTCGCTCATCTGCTGCAGGTGAATGATCAGGCGCAGATACTTGCTGTACTTGATCGCGCTCTCGCCGTACATGGCGCGGATGTTGAGGATACCAAGGCCGCGCACCTCCAGGAAGTCACGCAGCACCGGTGGGCAGTTGCCGCTGAGGATATCCGGGGCGACCTGGGCGAACTCCGGGCTGTCGTCGGCGATCAGGCGGTGGCCGCGGCTGATCAGCTCCAGCGCCAGTTCGCTCTTGCCGATGGCGGCATCGCCGGTGATCAGCAGGCCGATGCCCATGACTTCCAGGAACACGCCATGGATGACCAGCTTGGTCGAGTGGTAATGGGTGTAGTAGTACTCGATGTGGTTGATCAGTTCCGGCCCGTGCTGGGTGGAGGTGAGCAGCGGGGTGCCGCTGGCCGCCGCGGCCTCGCGCAGGTCGGCCGGCGGGGCCTCGTGGGCGAGGATGACGGCGTCGGTTACCGGGCTGAACAGGTGATCGAGCGCCTCGCGCCGGCGGTCGGGTTCCAGATCGTCCAGGTAGGCCAGTTCGATCCGGTCGATGATCTGGATGCAGTGGTTGTGGATGAAATTCAGGTGCCCGACCAGGGAGCCGGTCTGGGCGTCGTCGGTGCTGTCGAAGTGCAGGGGGCGTTCGCGCTCACCGCTGACCCAGACCAGACCGAGGCGCCGCTGCAGGGCATCGAACAGCTCGCCCACGGTCAGATGCCTGCTCATGCCGATTCGCGCTGCCGGGCGTCCTGGGTCAGAAAGCGTTGGTACAGTTCCTCGCCGGTGGCGGCGCGGCGCAGGTCGTCGGTAAAGCCCTTGTCGCTGAAGCGCCGGGCCAGGTCGGCCAGGATCTGCAGGTGTTCATCGGTGGATTCGGCCGGCACCAGCAGCGCGAACATCAGGTCCACCGGCTGGTGGTCGATGGCGTCGAAATCGATCGCCGGGTCCAGACTGGCGAAGGCGCCGACCGGCTCGCTGAGGCCGGCCAGGCGGCCGTGGGGCAGGGCCACGCCCTGGCCCAGCCCGGTGCTGCCCAGGCGTTCGCGCCCGATCAGGCTGTCGAAGATCTCCTCCGGGGTCAGGCTGGGCGCGTGGCCGGCGAGCAGTTCGGCGAGTTGTTCCAGCGCGCGTTTCTTGCTGGTGGTGCCGAGCCGGGCGACGACCCGCTGCGGGCTGATGAGTTCGGTGATGTTCATGGTCTCCGCTGTGTCCTCCTGCCGGGCGTAGGCGCCCGGCGCCGGGTTCATTCCGCGGTGGATGTCTTGACGTTGTTGCCCTCGGCGCGGTGATGATCCTTGAGCTTTTCCTTGTGCTTGACCACCTGCCGGTCGAGCTTGTCGACCAGGGCGTCGATGGCCGCATACATATCCTCGTCGGTGCTGTCGGCGAAGATCTTGCCGCCGTTGACGTTGATGGTGGCCTCTGCATTCTGGCGCAGCTTCTCCACGCTCAGCACGACATGGACATCGGTCACGCTGTCGAAGTGCCGTTCCAGGCGCTCCATCTTGCTGTTGACGTAGTCGCGCAGGGCGTCGGTGATGTCAACGTGGTGACCGGTGAGGATGATTTGCATGGTGCCACTCCTTAGGTGCGGATGATGTGTATATGGATTCAGGCGAGGCGCTTGCGCTCGTTGGATGGCGGGATGGCCATCGCCTCGCGGTATTTGGCGATCGTGCGTCGCGCGACATTGATGCCTTCGTCGGACAGCAGATCGGCGATCTTGCTGTCGCTCAGGGGTTTGGCGGGGTTTTCCCCCGCGACCAGCTTCTTGATCATGGCCCGGATGGCGGTGGCGGAACACTCGCCGCCGTCAGCGGTGCCGACATGGCTGGAGAAGAAATACTTGAACTCGTAGATGCCGCGCGGGGTATGCATGTACTTCTGGGTGGTGACCCGCGAGATGGTCGACTCGTGCATGTCCACCGCCTCGGCCACGTCGCGCAGCACCAGCGGCTTCATCGCCTCTTCTCCATAGTCGAAGAATGCGCGCTGGCGCTCGACAATGCAACGGCCGACCTTGAGCAGGGTCTCGTTGCGGCTCTGCAGGCTCTTGATGAACCAGCGCGCCTCCTGCAGGTGGTTGCGCAGGTAGTTGTTGTCAGCGCTGTTGTCGGCCCGTTTCACCATGCCGGCGTACTGGGAATTGATGCGCAGCTTGGGTACGGCGTCGGGGTTGAGCTCCACCCGCCACTGCCCCTTCTTGTCCTTGTGGACGAAGACATCGGGGATGACGTACTCGGCGGTGGCGGTGGAGATCGCCGAGCCCGGGCGTGGGTTCAGGGTCTGGATCAGGGCGATGACTTCCTGCAGCTCCGGCTGGCTGAGTTTGAGTCGGCGCATAAGCTGCTGGTAGTCGCGCCCGCCCAGCAGATCCAGGTGCTGCTGGATCAGTTTCAGCGCGGTATCGCGCCAGGGCGTGTCGGGATCGAGTTGCTTGAGCTGGATCTCCAGGCACTCGCCGGGCGAGCGGGCGCCGACCCCGATGGGGTCGAAGTGCTGGATGCGGTGCAGTACCGCCTCGACCTCGTCGAACTCGAGTTCCGGATGGCTTTCCAGCAGGCCCTGGTGGATGTCCTCCAGCGGCATGCCGAGGTAGCCGTCGTCATTGATGGAGTCGATGATGGCGGTGGCGATGGCCTGGTCGGTGTCGGTGAAGGGCGACATCTCCATCTGCCAGGTGAGGTGTTCCTGCAGGCTCTCGCTGCCGCTGTTGTGGGTCTCCAGGTAGTCGCGGTCATCGTCGCCGGCCGGGGCGCTGTAGCTGGTCGCTCCGGAGTCGTAGATGTCGTCCCAGCCGGTGTCCACCGGCAGGTCTTCGGGGATGTCGGTGGCGGTGGTGCCCAGGTCGGAATCGGCCTGACTGTATTCGGTCTCGGCGCTGGTTTCGGCCGCCTCCGTGGCGGTTTCGGCCGCAGTTTCGGCGTCGGCCTCGTTGCGGCTGTCCTCGGTGTCGGTCTGGGTCTCCGGCTCGGTGCCGTCGACGGCCTCGAGCATCAGATTGGAGTCCAGCGCCTGCTGGATTTCCATCTGCAGTTCCAGGGTCGACAACTGCAGCAGGCGTATGGCCTGCTGCAGCTGGGGTGTCATGGTGAGATGCTGGCCAAGACGAAGCTGTATCGACTGTTTCATATAGTTGTGTGTCGGGACTCGCGTGGCGGCATTGGTGGAATGACGGAATCTACCCTAATAAGCATTAATTGTGCCATTGATCCGGCGGCATTGGCTAGAGCCTGAAATTTTCACCAAGATAACAGGTTCTTACCTGCGCGTTGGCCAGTACCTCGGTCGGGCTGCCGGCCGCGATCTCGGCGCCCTCGTTGAGAATATAGGCCCGATCGCAGATTCCCAAAGTCTCGCGTACGTTGTGGTCGGTGATCAGCACCCCGATATCGCGGTCACACAGGTGCTTGACGATCTGCTGGATGTCGCCGACCGAGATGGGATCCACCCCGGCGAAGGGCTCGTCCAGCAGGATGAAGCGCGGCTCCGCGGCCAGCGCCCGCGCGATCTCCACCCGCCGCCGTTCGCCGCCGGAGAGGCTGATGCCGGGCTGTTCGGCCAGGTGGCTGATATGCAGTTCGGCGAGCAGGGCCTGCAGGCGCTCCTCGCGGCCGGCACGGTCCAGTCCCTTGCGTGTCTCCAGGATCGCGAGCAGGTTCTCGCGCACGCTGAGCTTGCGGAATACGGATGCCTCCTGCGGCAGATAGCCCACGCCGTGGCGGGCGCGCACATGCATGGGGGCCGCGGTCAGGTCCCGGCCGTCGAGCTCGATACGCCCGCCGTCGCAGGGGATCAGGCCGACGATCATGTAGAAGCAGGTGGTCTTGCCGGCGCCGTTGGGCCCGAGCAGGCCGACCACCTCACCGCTGGCGACCTCGACCGAGACCCGGTCGACGACGGTGCGCGACTTGAAGCGTTTGACCAGGTCGGTGGCGATCAGGCGCGGCATGCGGGCTACTCTTCCCCGGAGTTGCGCGGCTGCAGGATGATGCGCACCCGGTCGCCCTTGCCTTCGCCGGCATTGACGACGTCGCGGGCCACGTCGTAGACGATGCGCTCGCTGCGGAAGACGTCGCCGGCCTGGGTGATTTCGGCCTGTTCGATCAGCACGATGCGCTCGTCCCCGGCGTAGTATTCCATGCGCAGGGATTCCGCGAAGACGTCCTGGTCCTTGTTGTCCGGGCGCTGCTTGTAGGTGGCGGGTTCGCCCAGGGCCACGCCCTCGACGATCTCGCCTGCCTCGATCTGCAGGGTCAGGTGATCGGCGGTCAACCGCATGCTGCCCTGGGTGACCACTACGTTGCCGGTGTAGACATGCACGCCGGTCTGGTCGTTGATGTCGGCATGGTCGGCCTCGATGTGCATGGGTTGGTCGCGGTCGCTGGACAGCGCCAGGACGGGCGTGTTCGACGCGCATCCAAGCACAAGCAGGGACAGGGTAAGGCGATACAGCCGGCTGAACATGGTTGTCATCCTATCGGGTGGTCCGGGCCGGGGTGTGCACGCCCCGGACGCCGGAGAGCAGTTCCAGTTCCCCGGTATCGAGCCGGGCGCGCATGCCCACGGCCTCGACCCGCAGGTCGTTGCTGATATAGGTGATCTTATCATCGGTGGCGGCATAGTCGCGCGCCGGCCACAGATCCAGGCTGTCGGACCAGGCCGTCACCGGCCGGTTGGCCTGTGAGCCGTCACGCTGGATCTCGACCTCGCCGCGCAGGCGGATCTCCTCGCCCTGGCTGGCGACCCAGCCGTGACGGGCGCGGATGCGCCAGGGCGGCGTGTCGATGCGGTACAACTCGGCATAGGGCCGCTGCAGTTCGGTGCTGTCGTCACCGGGAAAGTGCTCCATGCGCTCGGCCCATAAGCGGTATTCCAGCCGCCCGTCGGGGGTGTAGCCCGACAGTCGCGCGCGTGTGGCGTAGGCATCCGGGTGCCGGGCTGCCGGGGCTGTCTCCGGGGAGGCGGGCTGGGTGGCCTGTCGATATACCCACCCGCTCAAGGCGGCGAGCAGCGCCAGCAGGAGCATGACCGGCCAGTGTCGCTGACGGATCAAAGATAGCTTTCCAGTTCCCGGTTGAGCACGCCATGCGCCTCCATCAGCAGCTCGCACACATCGCGCGCCGCACCGCGTCCGCCGCCGCTGGGCGTGATCCAGTGGGCGTGCTTCTTGACGAAGGGATGGGCATCCTGCACGGCGATGGCCAGGCCGACCCGGGTCATGATGGGCAGGTCGACCACGTCATCGCCGACATAGGCGCATTGCTCCGGGGTGACGTTCAGGCGGGCGATCAGCTCCTGGAAGGCCGGCAGCTTGTCCAGCTGGCCCTGGTAGACGTGGGTGATGCCCAGGTTGCGCACCCGGTGCTCGACCACCTGCGAGGTGCGGCCGGTGATGATACCGATCTCGACGTCGTACTTCTTCAGCATCTTGATGCCGTGGCCGTCGCGGGAGTTGAAGGCCTTGTATTCCTGGCCGTCGTCGCCGTAGAACAGCGAGCCGTCGGTGAGCACCCCGTCGACGTCGAAGATGGCCAGCTTGATGTTGGCGGCTTTCTCAATGATGTCCTGCATGTCAGTTTCCGGATTCCGGGTTTCGGCCGTGGGATGGGTGAAGACGCTGTGCGCCGTAACCCATCGCCGTGCCGGTCAACGATGGGTTGCGCTTCGCTTCACCGATCCTGCATGGGCGGGCATCAAACTACGCCGGCCCGCAGCAGGTCGTGCATGCCCAGGGCGCCGACCAGGCGCTGATCGTTGTCGACCACCAGCAGGGCATTGATCTTGCGGCTGTCCATGATGGCCAGCGCCTCGGCCGCGAGCAGGCCGGGGTGTACGGTGATGCAGTCGGGCGTCATCAGCGAGGCCACGTCGGTGTTGTGCAGGTCCACGTTGTGGTCCACCGCCCGGCGCAGGTCGCCGTCGGTGAAGATGCCGATGACCCGGTCCTGGTCGTCCAGCACCGCGGTCATGCCCAGCCCCTTGCGGGTCATCTCGTGCAGGGTCTCGGTGATGGGGGCGTGACTGCGCACCTGCGGGATGGTCTCGCCGGTATGCATGATGTCGTCGATGCGCAGCAGCAGGCGCCGGCCCAGGCTGCCGCCGGGATGCGACAGGGCGAAGTCCTCGGCGGTGAAGCCGCGCACCTCCAGCATGGCGATGGCCAGCGCGTCGCCCATGGCGAGCGTTGCGGTGGTGCTGGAGGTCGGTGCCAGCCCCAGCGGACAGGCCTCGCGATCCACGCCCACGTCGATGTGGGTGGTGGCCGCGCGCGCCAGGGTGGAGGCGGGATTGCCGGTCAGGGCGATCAGCGGCACCTCCAGGCGCTTGATGATGGGCAGGATGGTGAGCAGTTCCTGGGTCTCGCCCGAGTTGGAGATGGCCAGCACCACGTCCTTCGGGGTGATCATGCCCAGGTCGCCGTGGCTGGCCTCGCCCGGGTGAACGAAGAAGGCCGGCGTGCCGGTGCTGGCGAGCGTCGCGGCGATCTTGCCGCCGATGTGCCCGGACTTGCCCATGCCCAGCACCACCACGCGGCCGTGGCATTCCAGCATCAGCCGGCAGGCGGCGACGAAGTGCTCGTCGATGCGCGCGCGCAGGGCGTCCAGCGCGGCCGTCTCGGTCTCGATGACGGCCAGGCCCAGGGCCTTGAGCTTGGTGGCATCCATCAGGCTTCGGGATAACCGAGCTCGGCCAGGCGCGCGGCCAGCGCGGCGCGGTCCAGGTCGCTGCCGCTGACCTTCACGCTGCCGTCTAGGCCGGCCTGGACCGACTCGACTCCTGACTCATTGCGCAGGCCATCCTCGATGGTCTTCACGCAGCCGTTGCACTTGACGTTGGTGACGTTGAATTCGATATCCATGATTTTTTTCCAGAAAGCCTGATTACGCCGTCACTGTGATGCCCAGACCCGAAGGGTGGGGTACCCATAATGAAGCCCGGAGGGATTCTATGGGAGCGCCGCGCTAATCTCCAGAAGGGATACTGCATTATGAGATTGCCACGCTGCGCTCGCAATGACGAATCGGGCCGGGGTGTCCGGTTTTCCTTTACATATGCCGGGGCGCAAGGCTCCAGTATAACAGGCCGATGTAGCCGAGATAGGCCAGCAGCAGTATCCCGCCCTCGATGCGGTTGACATGCCGTGTCCGGCGACGGTAGCTGTAGGCGAAGAACAGCAGCAGAACGGTCAGACCGGCCATGACGGAAAAGTCGCGGCTGAGCATCTCGGGCTCCACCGCGCCGGGGTGGATCAGGCCCGGCAGGCCCAGTACGCCGAGCAGGTTGAACATGTTGGAGCCGATGACATTGCCCAGGGCGATGTCGTGTTCGCCCTTGAGCGCGCTCATGATGGAGGCCGCCAGCTCCGGCAGGCTGGTGCCCAGCGCGACCAGGGTCAGGCCGATGATCAGGTCCGACACCCCCATGGCCTCGGCAATGCCGATCGCCCCCCAGATCAGTACCCGGGAACTGACCAGCAGTACCACCAGACCCAGGGCCAGCCAGCCCAGCGCCGCCGGCATGGCCATGCCGACCGGGATCTCCTCGGTGTATTCGGCCAGCAGTGGATCGACGCCGTCGCTGCGGCTGTTGAGGCCGAGCCAGACCAGCCACCCCAGCATCAGGCCCATTCCCAGCAGCAGCAGGCTCCCGTCCAGGCGGCTGAGGTCACCGTCGGCGACCAGGACAAAGGCGGCCAGCATGATGCCGAGCAGGACCGGAAATTCGCGCCGCAGGGTGATGGAGGAGACCCGCAGCGGGACGATCAGGGCGGTCAGCCCGATGATGAGGCCGATGTTGGCGATGTTGGAGCCGACGGCGTTGCCCATGCCCAGACCGGGGTTGCCGTCCCAGGCGGCCATGGCCGAGACCAGCATCTCCGGGGCCGAGGTGCCCAGGCCGACAATGGTCAGGCCGATGATCAGCGGCGCCACGCCCAGATTGCGCGCAGTGGCGGCGGCGCCGACGACGAAGCGGTCGGCACCCCAGACCAGCAGCGCGAAGCCGCCGATCACGGCCAGCAGGAACTGCCACATCATTGCCTATGGAACCTCATCGATTCTGCAGGTGGCGCCGGATCAGCGGGCCTCGGTGCGGGTCGCGCCGCAGCGCACGCAGCGGTAGCGGGTGACCAGCCGGCCGCTGTCGACGTCGAAGGGTGTGCCCTTGACCGGTTCCCACTTGTGAAAGCCGCGCCGGCACAGGGTGTTGCCCTTGTGTTTCTCAGCGGCCTTCGGGCGCTTGAACTGGACGATGTTGGACATGCGGCCATCCCCGGTTGCGAAGGCCAATCATACCCGATCCCCGGACCGGACCAAATCCGCATCGGCGCGCCGGA
>PABG01000046.1 GCA_002699185.1 Gammaproteobacteria bacterium
GACGTCCGGTACCGGCAGGGATCGATCGGGTTTGATTCGAGGCGCAGTCCGGCCGCGGGGTATGTCCGGGGGCGGCCAGATGCACTGGCGAGACCGCCGGAACGAACTCAGGGGAAGCCGACAGGATAGTCCCCGGGATCAGGGGAGTCGGGGATCTGTTGCCGGGAGGGCGACAGGGTTACCCTTGCGTGCGGGATTCTCGACCAATAAAGCTTGAAAATATTAGCATAATCTTAAATTCCTTTCAATCTGAGAGCGGACCCATGACCCGTCCCGAAACACCGCTGCTGACCGTTGATGTGATCATCGAACTGGCCGACCGCCCGGGCCGGCCGGTGGTCCTGATCGAGCGGGCCAATCCGCCCTATGGCTGGGCGCTGCCGGGTGGTTTCGTCGATCCGGGGGAGCGACTGGAGACGGCCGCGGTGCGCGAGGCGTGCGAAGAGACCTCGCTCGCGGTGCGGCTCAAATTCCTGTTAGGCTGCTATTCCGATCCGGCGCGGGATCCGCGCGGGCACACGGTGAGCGCGGTCTATGTCGGCGAGGCGGAGGGGGAGCCGCGGGCCGCGGACGATGCCAGCCATCTGGAGGTGTTCGATCCGCGTGAGCGACCGGCGCTGGCTTTCGACCACGAATTGATTCTGCGGGATTATCTGCGCTATCGGGAGACCGGCGAGCCGGCGCCGTTGCGTTTCGGTTGATCCGGTATGCCGTGTCATGCCGGAAAAGGGCCGTGCGGCCCTTATTCCGGCCTACATATCAAAGAGGACGGGCGTAGGCCGGGATAAGCGCAGCGTTCCCGGCAGGACGTGCCGGGCCGCAGGCGGGCGGTGCGATTCGTTCAGGCATGGGCCACGTCCGGGACATCCATGTTGTACAGCACCCGTTGCCGCAGGGCCTCGATCAGGCCCAGGCCGATGCTGCCGGTATCGTTGTCGATGGGATGAATGTCGTTGCCGTTCGGGGTGAAGGCGTACTGGGACTGCAGCACGATCGGCACCCCGGGGAAGGCCCAGGAGACCTGCTGCAGGGCCGAGTGGCTCTGTTCCTGATCCATGGACGGGTTGAGCAGGATCACATCGAAGGGCCCGGCGCACAGGGCATCGGGCAGGCGTTCCACGCCGCTGACGTGCTCGATGGTGCAGTTCCGGTTCAGCGCCGCGTTCACCAGCCCGGCGTTGAAGGCATCCGGTTCGATATGCAGGATGCGGGGCTGATAGCTGCGCGAGCGCTGGCAGGCGGTCTTGATGGCGAAGATGATCCGTGCCTGGTCGGCGGCCTTGCGCACCCACTCGGGCTCGGTGCCGTCGTCATCGAGTTCCAGGTCGACATCGAGTTGCGCGGCCAGCCGGGTCGGCAGGGTGGTGGCGCGCTCGGTGCGCATGGACGTGACCAGAATCGGCAATTCCACGCCCAGTACACTCAGATCGTGCAGGAAGGTGATGCTGTCCTGGTCCGCCAGCAGCAGGCTCAGGGTCATGGCATCAAAGCTGTGGCATTCCAGTTGCCGCAGCGCCTGACGGGCGTTGCCGGCGGTGTCGACCCAGAAACCGGCGCTTTCGAGTTTGCGTGCCAGCTGGATGCGGAGTGCTTCGTCGTGTTCGCAGACCAGAATTCTCGGGCTGTGCCCCATATCAAACCTCTTGTCGTTCTTGTCCGGTGTCCTGTAGTCACCCATCCCTGACCTCGTTGTTTCCGCCGGCCCGCCTGTGCCCGGCGTCTCCGCTGTTAAGTGCATATCGACCCGCGGGCGGGTTTATTTAGCTGCCCCCGGGGTGTGCCGGCGGCCGTGTCCAAGCACCCGGGACGCACTCAAAACCCTGAATTTTTCAGGGCCTTGACCATGCATTTCGGTGCTGATGTGCGTAAGATTGTGGTTTTGAGACTGAACCGCCGACAGCCGGGCTGGCGGCGGCTGATCCGATGGAGGATGCATGCGGCCCTCACAGTTGATGACGGTCCTGGAACGCGAGTTCGTCAGTGCCGAAGAAGGCCATCACACCCCGGTCATGGTCTGGGGACCGCCGGGCGTGGGCAAATCGCAGATGGTCACCCAGATCGCGGAAAAGCACGCCGTGCCGGTGATCGATATCCGGCTGTCACAGATGGAGCCGAGCGATCTGCGCGGCATCCCGTTCCGGGTCGGGGATTTCGTCGAATGGTCGGTGCCGGCCATCCTGCCCAACGCCGAACGCCACGGCACGGCCGGCATTCTGTTCCTGGACGAGATCACCTCGGCCCCGCCCAGCGTGTCCGCCGCAGCCTACCAGCTGATCCTGGACCGGCGCCTGGGCGAGTACCGGGTGCCGGATGGCTGGGCCATCTTCGCCGCCGGCAACCGCCAGGGCGACCGCGGCGTGACCTACACCATGCCGGCACCGCTGGCCAATCGCTTCTCGCACTTCGAGCTGGACGTGAACCTGGACGACTGGGTCGCCTGGGCCTATGCCCATGGCATCGACGAGCGCCTGATCGCCTTCCTGCGCTTCCGGCCCGAGTTGCTGTTCGACTTCGATCCGGCCCACAATCCGGTGGCCTTCCCGTCGCCGCGGTCCTGGGAGTTCGCCCACCGCGCCCTGCACAAGTTCGCCGGCCAGCCGCGGCTGCTGGTCGAAACCCTGCAGGCCTGCGTCGGCCCCTCGGCCGGCATCGAACTGGGCGCCTTCGTCGACAATCTGGACAAGCTGCCGGACGTGGACGCCATCGTGCGCGGCGAGGCCGTGCCGGTGCCGAAGGAGACCGATCTCCAGTACGCCGTGGCCAGCGCCCTGGTCGGCCGGGCCATCCGCTATCGTGAGAGCGGGGAGGCCCAGGAGGTCTATGGCCGCATCATCGACTATGCCGGCCAGTTCCCGGACCGCGAGATGGGTGTGATGCTGGTCTCGGACATGCACCGCGCCGTCGGCCAGGAGCTGTTCAACGTGCCGCAGTTCTCCAGCTGGGCCAAGGCGGTGGCCGATGTCATGCTCTACGACGTCTGAGACGGACGGACCATGGCAGCGGATGTCGAGACCAAGCTGAGTGCCGCCCGCACGCGGCTGATCCTGGACAAGCCCTTTCTGGGCGCGCTGGTGCTGCGCCTGCCCATGGTCGCGGCCGACCCGAAGTGGTGCAAGACCACGGCCACCGACGCCCGCAAGTTCTACTACAACGCCCAGTACATCGACAGTCTCAGCCTGGAGCAGGCCCAGTTCATCCTGGCCCACGAGGCGCTGCACTGCGCGCTGTCGCACTTCGCCCGTCGCCAGCACCGGGTCAAGCACCGCTGGGACCTGGCCTGCGACCTGGCGGTCAATCCGCTGTTGATCAAGGACGGACTCAAGCCGCCGCCCAACGCCCTGGTGATGGACGAGTTCGACGGCATGACCGCCGAGGAGATCTATCCCGCCCTCGACGATCTGGACGACGAACCGGAGACGCTCGACGATCACCTCTATGACAGTGACGAGGCCGAGGGCGGCCGCAGCGACGGCGGTGGCGCCGGCCAGCCGAAACACGATGATCAGGGCGGGGACGGCGAGGCCTCCGAGGGGGAACTGGACCCGTCGGCGGGCGGTGCGCCCCAGCCCAAACCGCTGACCGAGGCCGAGAAGGAATCGCTGCAGGTCCAGTGGCAGCAGCGCCTGGCCGGCGCGGCCCAGCAGGCCCTGCAGGCCGGCAAGCTCAGCCCCGGCATGGCGCGGCTGGTCGATCACCTGCTGGCCCCCAAGCTGCCCTGGCGCATGCTGCTGGCCAGGTACATGTCCTCGGTGGCGCGCGACGACTACAACTATTCGCGCCCCTCGCGGCGGGAGGGGGCGGCCATCCTGCCCAGCCTGCGCACCTCGCAGATCGATGTGGTGGTGGCCCTCGATACCAGCGGCTCCATCAATCCCGAGGAGATGGCCGAATTCGTCTCCGAGATCGATGCCATCAAGGGCCAGGTGCGGGCGCGGGTCACCCTGCTGGTGTGCGATTCCGAACTGGCCGGAGACGGCCCCTGGGTATACGAGCCCTGGGAGGAGTTCAAGCTGCCGCGGGAGTTCAAAGGCGGCGGCGGCACCCGCTTCACCCCGGTGTTCGATTACGCCGCCCGGCGCGACCGTGCCCCCGATCTGCTGATCTACTTCACCGATGCCGAGGGTGAATTCCCCCGGCAGGAGCCGGTCTACCCGGTGTTGTGGCTGGTCAAGGGCAAGGCCGGGGTGCCCTGGGGACAGCGGCTGCAACTCAACTGACCGGACCGGGGACCGGCTGCAGGTTCCCGTGCAATTTGCCAAACAAGTCAAAAAAACGTCATGCCGGGCATGACGCCTCTCCCTGAATGTGACCCAGTTCCGCTTTGTGCTTCAAGGCGCTCCGCCAGCATGACGCTAGTCGTGACAGGCACAGGGAATCCGAGCGGGACTGGAACGTATATTGCTTTGGTCCAGAGGGTGCCATCCATTTTCCGAGTTGCCTCAGGGTTGCCTGAATCGAGAATCGCCATGCTGTCTGAAACCGCGACTGATGCTGCACGCCACGGCGATATCTGCCGTCGCATCGAATGCGTCTACGAACTGCCGCCCATGCCGGAGATGGCGCGCCGGGTGCTTGAACTGCGCCGGAACCCGGATGCCGACATCAGTGACCTGGCGGCAATCGTGGAGCTCGACCCCAGCCTGGCCGCGCAGGTGGTGCGTTACGCCACCTCGCCCCTGCATGGCTACCGCGGCCGTATCAGTTCCATCCAGGACGCCATCACCCGGGTCCTGGGCTTCGATCTGGTCATGAACATGGCCCTGGGGCTGGCCACCGGCCGCTCCTTCCGCAACCCGGTCGACGGGCCGCTGGGCCTGCACGCCTTCTGGCGGCATGCGGTCTACAGCGCGGCACTGGCCCAGGCCATCGTGCGGCGGATGCCACGTGAGTTGCGCCCCGAACCCGGCATGGCCTACCTGGCCGGGCTGCTGCACAACTTCGGGTTTCTGCTGCTGGGCCATCTGTTTCCACCCGAGTTCAAACTGCTCAACAAGCTGGCCGCGGCCCAGCCGGATGCCTCGGTCACTGCACTGGAACGGTGCATGCTGGGCATGGGCCAGGCACGGGATGCCTTCGAACTGGGCCACGCCCGCCTGGGCGGCTGGCTGATGCGATCCTGGGAACTGCCGGCCGAGATCCAGATCACGGTGTGCGAACACCACAATCCGGATTACGCCGGCGAGCACGCCGTGTATTCCCACCTGGTGCTGCTGACCGACCATCTGCTCAAACGTCATGACATCGGTGACGCCCCTGACGGGGAACTGCCGCAGGCCAGCCTGGGGCGGATCGGAGTGGACGCCGATGTCCTGGAGGCGTTGACCGCGGGCCTGATCGAGCAGGGCGGCGAACTGGACAGCATGGCCGGTACGCTGGCCGGGACCTGATCAGGTATCCGGACGGCAATCGGGTGTCCCGGGTGTGCCAAAAATACGGCACGAATTGCCCGTGGAAACAAGGAAAATTCAATCCGAGCGATCAAAAAAATTTATCGCAATCTGTAAGTTATTTCTTACAGAAAAATTAGATAATCAGAATATTCGTACGCATGATTTAAAAAAGATTAATCATTATTTGTTGATATTAATAAACTTTTATAGCAACCTGTCAGTAACTCGCTTACGTGTTGTTCCTTCCGGTCATAGCAAAAACTTAACAGACGCAGTGTAAAGTTTTCCAGACGATCCGGACGCGCGTTGTCCTTTGCCGATGATCAGGGTAAGTTACCCACAACTGCGATCTTCGGGAAAAAGGGCTATTCCTGCGGATCGTCAGAATACAGGCGGGTGATGCAGGGCCAGTGCAGTGACTGGAAGCCGAATAATAAACGGTATATAGAATCAGTAAATCACGCAGTCTATACCGCGGCATACCGAACCTCATCTCCGGATACCCTCGCTTGTGCTTTTCGGGCGGCATGCGCCCAACCAATGCACATGGACGTGATGAACGGGGACCGTGATCATGGCCGGTGCAGAGGAAAAAACAATCACCACAGTGACCGGGGCGGGCACCAAGATCCTGCGCCTGATCGCGGCCCTGCGCCAGAGCGATGCGGGTGCGCTGATCTACAACCAGGTCGAGTCCATGCTGCGCGACCTGCAGGGCGAGAACGGCGACGTGCAGACGGCCTATGCCGCCATCACTGCCGGCCTGCTCGACGCCTGGATCCGGATGCTGCCCGCCGGTCACCCGCTTCAGGTCCAGCTGCGCCTGCTGCAGAACCAACTCCAGCCGCCCCTGTCACATGCCGAACTGCAGGCGCTGCGCCTGAGCATCGAACGGCTGCCCGAACAGGCGCCGCATCCCGCTGATATCGATCCCGCCGTGCTGGGCCAGGCGGTGCGTCCGCTGCTGGAGGCCTTCGGTATCGAGGCCCCGTCCGCGGCGGCCGGGGCGGGCCAGGCGACAGCGGATCGGGCGCAGGCGGACGCGCCGCCGCCCCCGGCAGAGCCCGAGGCGCCCGGCCACGAGGAGGTCAGTCCCCGGGCCGTGCTGCGGCGCGAGACACCGACGGCGGACAGCGCCGATCTCCCGGAGACCGAACTGACCGAGGATCAGCGCGACAGCCTGCGCCGGCGTGGGTTCGACGAACTGCAGGCCGGGCTGGCCCAGCATGTGCTCGAGTCCATCAATCAGAACCAGGAATTCGGCGTACTGCTGGAAGTGGTGGCGGGCGAGCTCAAACAGTCGGAAGGCATCGAGCAGCTGGAGGATCTGCGCTGGACCCTGCTGCGCGAGGTGGAAAAACTGATCGCCGGCAATCGGGAACTGGCCGAGAAGCTGGACCATACCCACCAGTATCTGCGGGTGCTTGAATCCGACAGCCGCCAACTCAGCGATGAACTCTCCCGCGTACGCATGCTGAGTCTGACCGACGAACTCACCGGCCTGTCCAACCGTCGCGCCTTCCTGCGCCGGCTGGAGGACGAAGTGGCCCGCGTCCAGCGCTACGGCTTTCCCCTGACCCTGGCCCTGATCGACCTGGACCATTTCAAGGAGGTCAATGACGAGCACGGTCATGCCGCCGGTGACGAGGTGCTGCGGGTCTATTCCAAGAACATCCTGTCCATCTTCCGCCACCACGACCTGGTGGCGCGCTATGGCGGCGAGGAATTCGCCGTGCTGCTGCCCAACACCGACATCGACGGCGCCAGCCGGGCCCTGCACAAGGTGGCCGAGCGCTGCAAGGAAACCCGCTGGCAGACCAACGGCGAAGCCCATCCGGTGCCGACCTTCTCCGCCGGCCTGGCGTTGTACAAGCCGGGCGAGACCTCCAGCGGTTTCATCGAGCGGGTGGACAAGGCGCTCTACCGCGCCAAGAGCCTGGGCCGCAACCGCATCGAACTGGATATGACCTACCAGAGCCAGGGCCGCAGGAGTGCCGGCGGCCACAACGGCGACCCGAGCGACTGAAAATCCGGCGGTTTTTCCCTGATTTCCCCGTATCCGGCCGGGATTCGGCCGTCATTCCTGGGCATTCTGCGGGTCGCCCCGTTATACTGAAGACCAAATTCACCCCGACTGGAGATCCATTTTGGCTACCGTCGAACTGACCAAAGAGAATTTCGAGCAGACCATCACCGACAACGATTTCGTGCTCATCGATTTCTGGGCCGAGTGGTGCGGCCCGTGCAAGAACTTCGCCCCCATCTTCGAGGAGGCCTCGGAGAAGTATCCGGACATCGTCTTCGCCAAGGTCGACACCGAGGCGCAGCAGGAACTGGCGGCCTACTTCCAGATCCGCTCCATCCCCACCCTGATGATCTTCCGCGAGCGTGTGATCATCTTCTCCCAGCCCGGCATGCTGCCCGCCAGCGCCCTGGATGAGTTGATCGGCAAGGCGAAGGAACTGGACATGGATCAGGTGCGCAAGGAGATCGAGGAACAGCAGCAGAACCAGCAGCAGGGTTGAGCTTCTTCGGGCTTCTGCGGCGATAACGCAGAGGACGCAAAGACGCAGAGGCGCAGAGGCGCAGAGATATATAAATCAAGGTAACCCTATGCATACGCCATTGCGAGGCACGTAGCGCCGCGGCACAAGCGAGCTTGCGAGCGCAGAACGCCTTTATGCCCTATGGGGCGAAGGGGTGGGCGTAGCGAATAATCTCCAATCGGCTGACACTGCGGTACGGGATTGCCATGCTTCTCCCATGGAACCCCTACGGGGTTCATTATGGGTACCCCACCCTTCGGGTCTGGGCATCGCAATGACGGAAAGCAGTCAACTCAATCTTTTCTTTGCGTCTCCGCGTCTTTGCGATCTCTGCGTTCCCACCGCCTGCAGTAATCCTCATCCCGGAAACACCAGGCTCACCACATCCTGATAGCGCGCGGCGAAGTTCGCCGTCATCTTCTCGGTGATGTGGTCGGGCAGTTCCTCGTAGTCGCGCCGGTTGGCCTCGGGCAGGATCACCTCGAATACCCGGTTGCGCCGCGCGGCGATCACCTTCTCGCGGATGCCGCCCACCGGCAGCACCCGGCCGGTCAGGGTCAGCTCGCCGGTCATGGCGACCGGGCGTTTGATGCGCTGGCCGCGGGCGAGCGACAGCAGGGCGGTGGCCATGGTGATTCCGGCCGAGGGTCCGTCCTTGGGTGTGGCGCCCTCGGGTACGTGCAGGTGCACGAAGGCCTCGTCGAAGAAGTCCCGGCGGCCGCCGAATTCCTGCAGATGACTGGATACATAGCTGTAGGCGATATCGGCGGACTCGCGCATCACCTCGCCCAACTGGCCGGTGAGCTTGAAGCCGCGGTTGCTGCTGTGCACCAGGGTGGCCTCGATGTTCAGTGTGGCCCCGCCCAGCGCGGTCCAGGCCAGGCCGGTGACGATGCCGACCCCGGCGAAGGGCCGTTCACGGGCGAACACCGGCTTGCCCAGCATCTCCTCCACCTGCTGCGTGCCGATGCGCACCGGTTTCGCCTTCCCCTTTGATTTTCTGCCCACGAACTGCACCGCGGTCTTGCGGATCAGTTTGCGCAGCTGTTTCTCCAGGTTGCGCACCCCGGCCTCGCGGGCATAGCCCTCGATGACGCGGCGGATGGCCGCGTCCGTGATCTGCA
>PABG01000047.1 GCA_002699185.1 Gammaproteobacteria bacterium
TAACCCAGAGCCGTCATCCCGGCGAAGGCCGGGATCCAGATACCTCGGCGGCCTCTGGATTGCGGCCTGCGCCGCAATGACGGATGCTGGCTTGGTTTACCTGTGGGGGCTGCAGCGACTCTTGAGCAACCCCGCAAATCTGCGAAGAACCTAAATTTTTGGGCTTTAAGGTTAACGTTTAAGCTGTGGGGAAATACAATGCTAATGACGTTTTTATGCCTCTGTTCATAAGGTATGTATGTCATCGATCTCGATTTTGTGAAGCGCAGTTTCTGACTCAATGAGCGTGACCGATAACGTCAGATCGGAATGGCCCTCGCTTTCAGTGAATAGCGGCACGTTTATGCGCCATTGTTTTGGGTTCGATCCAAGAACCTCAACAATATCGAGCTCTTTACACGCGGCTTCAGGAAAACAGGTGATTTTCCGGCCATAGCTTCTAATTGCCTCTTTCATTTCTTCCGCGCTTAGCCGCACTCCCTGGCTGAGACTTTCGAGTTCCTCATATGCTTCTTTTTCAAGAAGGCTTGCAACATGCCGCACAGTAAGGCAGAGCTTTTCCCGGTTCATGATTCAAGAGGCATAACGCCGTGGTTCAGGCGCGTTTGAGGCGATGCGTTCCCTTGCGAAAGCAAGGGTGCGCAGCGGGTCAAACGTCGCCTGCAACCACTTGTTAGAGATCACGTCTTCGCAAGCCTCTTCATTACCTCGAGCCTCATTTGCATGAAATCATTGAGCTCGTCTGACAAGCCCTTTTGTCCATAGAAGCGCAGGCTGTCGACCCCATCTTCCACCACTAGATTTAGCCGTTTTCTCAGCTCCGAAATGTAATGTGGATCGTAGTCCTCGAAGCCGCTAACGCCTTTCTTCAAAATTGTTTCCACAACTCGGCCATCTTTCAGAACTTCGAGGGTTTTCCCATGATCCTCAAGATGGAAATCAAATCTTGCCAAGACCTCACGTAGCTCTGTTAGCTTTAATGGCTTCTCGCCTTTCTGCTGCTTCCTAGACTTACGTTGAAGCCAGTCGGCGATGACCGCTACTTCATCGCGCCGATCTGCCGCGATCTCATGGGCAGCAGTTTGGCGAGTGAACTCGTACATCTCATCGTCACTACAACGATCTAACCAAAGGTTATGCTCGCTAAGGTAGTACAGGGTTGATAGCAGAGCGGTTCTCTTGTTTCCATTATGAAATGAGTGGTTGCAAGCTATGCTGTGAAAAAGTGCTGCTGCTTTGAGATATACCGTCGGGTAGGCATCTCTCCCTCCTGCAGTGGCGTAGGGCCTTGCGGCGGCCGATTCGACCGCATCGTGGTTCTTCACACCTGGCGGTTCTATCGGATCTTCACCCTTCAAGAAGAACTCAGTCAGGTACTCATGGATGAAGATGATTGTTCGAGCGTCCATGTGATCTCTAACAGTGTGTATCTGGGTTTTGCCGTGTTATGACACGGCGATTTTCCGCATAGCGCCATGCCGACCTATGCATTGGTTGTTTGTGACTATCAAGACGCTACCCGCATTTCCCATCCCCATCAAGCACCTGGGGTGTGTCTTGCCATCTGTCCCGGTTCGCGGGCGATTTCGCTTCGCCGTCTATCTGCCGGATTGCGATTATCGGATTTTGCCGCGGTTGGATCGCAATCGGGCCGGTTCCCGGCCAGCCGGGCGGGCGCCCCGGCAGCGCCCGGCTGGCCGCCCGATCTGGTAAAATGTCTGCATGGATATCTCCCCGATTCTCGACCCCCTGAACGATGCCCAGCGCGAGGCGGTGACGGCGCAGGGCCCGCACGTGCTGGTGCTGGCCGGGGCCGGCAGCGGCAAGACGCGGGTGCTGGTCCACCGCATCGCCTGGCTGATCCAGGTGGAGCGGGTCTCGCCGTTCGGAATCCTGGCGGTGACCTTCACCAACAAGGCCGCGCGCGAGATGCGCGGGCGCATCGAGGAGCTGCTGGGGGTGCCGGCGCGCGGCATGTGGGTGGGCACCTTCCACGGCCTGGCGCACCGGCTGCTGCGCGCCCACTGGCAGGAGGCCGGGCTGCCCGAGACCTTCCAGATCATCGACTCCGACGATCAACTGCGCCTGGTCAAGCGGGTGCTGCGCCAGCTGGAGTTGGACGAGGCGCGTTTCCCCCCGAAGCAGCTGCAGTGGTTCATCAACGGGCGCAAGGACGAGGGCCTGCGCCCGCAGCATGTCGAGCACTTCGACGACCCCTTCATCAAGACCCAGATCCGGGTCTATGCGGCCTATGACGAGCTGTGCCAACGGCTGGGGCTGGTGGATTTCGCCGAGATCCTGCTGCGCGCCCACGAGCTGTGGCTGAAATACCCGCGGGTGCTGGCGCACTACCAGCAGCGCTTCGGCCACATCCTGGTCGATGAGTTCCAGGACACCAACAGCATCCAGTACGCCTGGCTGCGGCTGCTGGCCGGCCAGAGCGGGCGGGTGTTCGCCGTCGGCGACGACGACCAGTCCATCTACGGCTGGCGCGGGGCACGCATCGAGAACATCCAGCGCTTCGCCGAGGACTTCCCCGGCACCCAGCTGGTGCGCCTGGAGCAGAACTACCGCTCCACCGGCACCATCCTGGCCGCGGCCAATGCGCTGATCGCCCACAACGCCGGGCGCATGGGCAAGAACCTCTGGACCGAGGGCGAGGAGGGCGAGCCCATCGAGCTGTACAACGCCTACAACGAGTACGAGGAGGCGCAGTACGTCATCGAGCGCATCGAGCAGTACACCGAGGCCGGCAAGGCGCGCTCGGAGATCGCCATCCTGTACCGCTCCAACGCCCAGTCGCGGGTGTTCGAGGAACAACTCATGCAGCGTGCTATACCTTACAGGGTCTACGGCGGGCTGCGCTTCTTCGAACGCGCCGAGATCAAGGACGCCCTGTGCTATCTGCGCCTGGCCAGCAACCGGGCCGACGACGCCTCCTTCGAGCGCATCGTCAACCAGCCGCCGCGCGGTATCGGCGAGCGTACCGTGAGCGCGGTGCGCGAGCAGGCCCGGGCGCTGGATATCTCTCTGTGGGAGTCGGCCCGGCGCATCGTGGCCGAGCAGGCGCTCAATGCCCGGGCGGTGAACGCGCTCAAGGGCTTCATCGAGCTGATGGAGTCGGCCGCCGAGAGCATTTTGGATCTGGAACTGCACGAGCAGGCCGAGGCCATGATCCAGGCCAGCGGTCTGATCGAACACTTCAAGAAGGAGAAGGGCGAGCGCGGCCAGGCCCGGATCGAGAACCTGGAGGAACTGGTCAACGCCGCCCGCGCCTTCGAGGTGCCGGAAGAGGCCGAGGAGGACCTGACCGAGGGCGAGCCCGACCCGCTGACCGCCTTCCTCGCCCATGCCGCGCTGGAGGCCGGCGAGGGCCAGGCCGACGCCTGGGAGGACTGCGTGCAGCTCATGACCCTGCACTCGGCCAAGGGCCTGGAGTTCCCGGTGGTGTTCATGGCCGGGCTGGAGGAGGGCCTGTTCCCGCACCAGATGTCCATCGACGAGCCGGGGCGGCTGGAGGAGGAGCGGCGCCTGTGCTACGTCGGCATGACCCGCGCCCGCCAGCGCCTCCATGTAAGCTATGCCGAGAAGCGCCGCCTGCATGGCCAGGAGAACTACGCCATCCCCTCGCGCTTCCTGCGCGAGCTGCCCCAGGGGCTGCTGCAGGAGGTACGGCCGCAGCCGAGCTATGGTGGGTTGGGCGTGCCGACACCGGCAAGTACTTCGAGCGGTCTGTACGCCGATGAGGCCGCCGAGGCCGAGCTGGCCCTGGGCTCGAGGGTGCAGCACCCCAAGTTCGGCGAGGGCGTGGTGCTGAACTACGAGGGCAACGGCCCGCATGCACGGGTACAGGTGAACTTCCAGGAGGCCGGGCCCAAGTGGCTGGTGGTGGCGTACGCCAATCTGGCGCCGGCGTGATTTTAACGTGGGTTGTCTACACTCTTCGGTGAGACCGAAACCGACCGGACCGGACCCTTATGCGCTATCTGTGTGTATTCCCCCTGCTTGCGTTGACGCTGCCGGCTGCCGCGGCGCCCCCGGCGCGCGACATTGAACTCACCCCCATCGCGGGCTACCGCGGCGGCGGCGGTTTCGAGGATACCGGCAACGGCGAGTCGCTGGATCTGGACGAGTCGGCCAGCTACGGCCTGGTGCTGAACATCGACCACGACGCCAACACCCAGTGGGAGTTCATGTTCAGCCGCCAGAACACCTCCCTCAAGCCGGGGCCGACCGCCGCGCCGGGCTTCGATCTGGACGTCACCCATTTCTCGGCCGGCGGCATTTATGTGTGGCGGGATGAGAAGGTCGAACCCTTCATCGGCGCCGGCCTGGGTGTGACCCACATGTCCCCGGACGGATCGGGCTACGATGACGAGACCCGGGTGATGTTCCAGTTCAACGGCGGCTACAAGTTCTGGCTGACCCGCAACATCGGCCTGCGCCTGGAACTGCGCGGCTATACCACCTTCATGGATTCGGATGCAGCCGTCTTCTGCGCCGGCGGTGCCTGCGTGGCGAAGGTGGAGAGTACCGGGTTCGGGCAGCTGGAGGGGAATGTGGGGTTGTCGGTGCGGTTCTGATTGCCGTCATTGCGAGGCGCGTAGCGCCGCGGCAATCTCGTTCGGTGTGCTGCTGCGTTAGGAGATTGCCACGCTACGCTCGCAATGACGGCTTCACGGAATCCACAACGGGATTTCCGATTCCACAAAAAAAGAACCCCTCATCCAGAGGGGCAGGGGTGGGGCTGTCTTCCGTGACATTTCGCCGTCCATGGTTTTATTTGGCGGTGTTGAAAGCGGCTATGTCTTCAGCTGGGTGACATTGCTGTAGATGGGCCGGGTCGCGGCCGGATTGATCAGTGATTCGTTGGGGCGGCCGATGTAGTTGCCCTGGGCGTAGTCCACGCCGTACTGCTGCAGCAGCTTCAGGATGGCTTCCGATTCCACGTATTCGGCGATGGTCGCCTTGCCCAGGGCGTGGGCGACCTGGTTCATGGACTGCACCATGGCCTGATCCACCTCGGCCTGGGCCATGCCCTGGACGAAGGAGCCGTCGATCTTGAGCTTGTCCACCGGCAGATGCTTGAGATAGGAGAAGGAACTGAAGCCGGAGCCGAAATCATCCAGCGCGAACTGGCAGCCGATGTTCTTCAGCTCGCCGATGAAGCGTTCGGCCGCGCCCAGGTTGGCGATGGCGGCGGTCTCGGTGATCTCGAAGGTCAGCCAGCTCGGGTCCAGGCCGGTGTCGGCCAGCTGGGCCTGGATCATGGGCAGCAGGGTATGGTCCTCGAAGGCCTTGGCCGAGAGGTTGATGGAGAAGCATACCTCCTTGCCCTGTTCGCGCAGCTGGGTCAGTTGATGAATGGCGCGGGCCACGATCCAGCGGTCCACGGCGTGGATCAGGCCGAAGCGTTCCGCCGCCGGCATGAAGCCCCCGGGCAGGATGACGTCGCCGTCGTCGCACACCATCCGCACCAGTACCTCGTAGTCGGTCACCGCCCCGGTGCGCACATCGGCGATGGGCTGGTAGACCAGCTGGAAGCGGTCCTCCTCCAGCATCTCGCGCACCCGTGCGGCCCAACCCATGTCCTCGGCCATGCCGGCCTTGTCGCGGTCGGCCGGGTTGTAGAAATGCACCCGGTTGCGGCCGCCGGTCTTGGCCATGTTGCAGGCGAGATCCGCATGCGACATCACCTCGTCCGCCGAGTCCACGGCGTGGTCGATCACCGCGCCGCCGATGGAGCAGGTGACGTTGAAGCTCTTGCCGTCGTGGTAGAACTTGTAGGCCTCGAACAGCTGACGGAAGTTCTCGGCCACCCGCGGGGCCTGATCGTGGCCGACGTTGTAGACCAGCAGGGTGAACTCGTCGCCGCCGAAGCGGGCCACCAGGTCGCCCTCGCGGACATGGCTGGAGAGCAGGCCGCTGATCTCGACCAGTAGCTGATCGCCGGCGGCGTGGCCGAGGGTGTCGTTGATGTACTTGAACTGGTCCAGATCGATGTAGAACAGCGCGCACTCGGCGCCGTGGCGGGCGGTGCGGGCCACGGTGCGCTCCAGTTCCTGCTGGAAGTAATGGCGATTGAACAGACCGGTGAGCGAATCGTGCTCGGCCTGATAGCTCAGCTGCTGCTGGAAGGCCTTCTGCTCGCTGATGTCGCGCGCCGTACCGCTGATGTGCATGACCCTGCCCGCGTCGTCGAAGTGGGCGCGGGCGTTGAAGCTCAGATGATGCTGGCGGCCCTCGCGGTCCAGATGCACCGTCTCGTACTGCACCAGTTCCTTGCCGGTAAGGATCGCCTGGAAGGCTTCGTTGTCCATCTCGGCGTGGCTGGCGACCTGGAACTCGCGCAGGTGGCGGCCGGTCATCTCCTGCGGGGTATAGCCGTAAATGGACTGGCAGGCGCCATTGAGATAGGTCCAGCGGCCCTCGGGGTCCATGCTCCAGACCAGATCGTGGGCGGTCTCGACCAGGTCGCGGTAGCGCGCCTCGGCGGCGATCAGGTTGTCTTCGGCGCGCTTGCGCTGGGTGATGTCGGCCACCAGGCAGGTGTACATGGTGCGGTGCGAGATCTCCATGCGGCTGACGCGGATCGAGACCGGCAGCGGCTTGCCATTGCGGTGCAGGCCGGTGGTTTCCTCTTCGCTGGGCGTGAGCGCAGGGGCGGTGTCGGGGCCGGCGATCTCCGGCAGCAGCCAGGCCAGCGGCTTGCCGCGGATCTCCATGGCCAGGAACCCGAACAGGTGTTCGGCGGCCGGATTGAAGGTGTCGATGTTGCCCTGCTCATCGACCACGATGATGCCTTCGGCGGCGGTGTCGACAACGGCACGCATATAGGACTCCTGATCGCCGAGCCGGCGAAAGAGTTTGCCCAGGGTTTGCGTCAGATAACCGATTTCGTCGGTGGACTGCGGCTCGAGCCGCGCCAGGTCCGCATGGGTGGAGGCGCCGCTGCGGTGCAGGACCTCCTCGACCGGCTGCAGCGACTGCGACAGGCTCTGGATGGAGAGCAGGGTCAGGGCCAGGGTGGCCGCGGCCAGCAGGGCCCAGATCAGCAGCAGGCCGGTGTCCAGGCCGCGGGTCTCGAGCCAGAAGTACTGCATGATGAGCGTGTAGGAGAGCAGCGGCACCAGCCCGCCGAGCAGCATGAGCTTGGATTTCATGCTGACCTGCACCCGGTTCAGGCCCAGCCGGGCCACCAGCCGGCCCAGGCCGTCCAGCGCCACCAGGTAGCCCGGCATGCCGGCGATCACCGCCACCCCGAGCTGGAGCAGCAGCAGGTGCAGGAAGGTCTCGGGACGGGCGGCCAGCCCGCCGGGCAGCGACGCCAGGAACAGACTGGGCGTGGCCAGTGCGGTGATCAGGAACAGGCCCCAGTACTCGCGCGGAAACCGCGCCAGCCGGCGCTGCAGATGACCGGTGGAGTGGCCGCTCCCGCCTTGGCGCACCCAGGCGAGAAAGGGTTGGATATAGCGGCTGAAATGCAGCCCGGCGAAGGCCAGCAGCGCCAGCAACAGCCCGGGCAGCACCCCGGTGCTGATCGCGGCCACGGCCTGATCGGTGGAGAGCAGATTGAACAGGTAACCGAAGCCGAGCCCGAACACGGGGGTGGCGACCAGCCCCAGGCCGATGCCCAGCCCGAAGCGCCGGTGCAGTGCGCTCAATTCGGCATCATTCACGATCCCGCTTCCTCGAGGCGGCACCGGGAATTCCGATATTCTTTATATTATATGGCATTAAGCAATCTTATGAATGTTGCTTAACAGTATAATGTCATAACATTTCCCGATTGCAAGTGATTTCTTGTCCGTATCACCCTTCCCTCGCCCTTCGGCCCCATGGTGCTCCCATCACAGGGGAGGAAGGCCTTCCTCCCCTGTGATGGGAAAGGGCTGAGGAGGGGGTGAAAGAAAACACAACCTCCGGCTTTGTGCCCTTCACGCCCTTTGTGGTTCAATTCCCCCACTTTACGGATTCCGGATACCCGCAGGGGGATGCATGAGACGTCGTGATTTCGTCACCAGCACCGGCGCGGTCGCCGCCGGTTCACTGCTCGCCGGCGCGCCGGCCATCGCGGCCGGCAAAAAACTGCGCTGGAAGATGGTCACCACCTGGCCCAAGAATTTTCCCGGACTGGGCACAGGGGCCAATCACCTCGCCCGACTGATCACCGGGATGAGCGATGGCCGGCTGCAGGTCAAGGTCTATGGGGCCGGCGAGCTGGTGCCGGCCTTCGAGATCTTCGACGCCGTCTCCCGCGGCACGGCCGAGATGGGCCACGGCGCGGCCTATTACTGGAAGGGCAAGTCCCAGGCCGCGCAGTTCTTCTCGGCCGTGCCCTTCGGTCTGACCGCCCAGGAGATGAACGGCTGGCTCTACCATGGCGGCGGCATGCAGCTGTGGCAGGAAATCTATGCCGAATTCGGCCTGGTCCCGACCGCGGCCGGCAATACCGGCGTGCAGATGGCGGGCTGGTTCAACAAGGAGATCAACCGTGTCGAGGACCTGGAAGGCCTGAAGATGCGCATCCCCGGGCTGGGCGGCGAGGTGCTGCAGCGGGCCGGCGGCACGCCGGTGAGCCTGCCCGGCGGCGAGATCTTCACCTCGCTGCAGTCGGGCAACATCGACGCGACCGAGTGGGTCGGTCCCTACAATGACCTGGCCTTCGGCCTGCACAAGGCGGCGAAATACTACTATTACCCCGGCTGGCACGAGCCCGGCACCACCCTCGAATCCTTCATCAACAAGGCGGCCTTCGAGGCGCTGCCGAAGGACCTGCAGCAGATCGTGATCAACGCCTGCCGGGTGGCGAACCAGGACATGCTGGCCGAATACACGGCGCGCAACAACGATGCCCTGCACACCCTGGTCAACGAGCACAAGGTGGACCTGCGCCGCCTGCCCGACCCCGTCATCGAGAAGTTGAAGGCGGTCTCCGACGAGGTGGTGGCCGAGATCGCGGACAAGGATACGCAGGCGCGGAAGGTATACGAATCCTTCGTCAGGTTCCGCGACCAGGTCAAGGCCTGGCACGACGTTTCGGAGCGTGCCTACCTGAACGCCCGTGCCGGCGCAGGCGCGCCCACGCGCTGCTGAGGCGGTTCATGACGGTCATATGAGCCGTCTGACCGGCGGTCGGTGCCGTGCCTGCCTGCGAGGGCATCGCTCATCTCCAGCCTCACCGGATTGAATCCGCTGCGGACGCGCAATGGAACAGGGCGGCCGGCAGCCGGAAAGGCCTGCCGGAAACGGTTGAACATCCCAGGGGATTTCTGCAATTGAGCCATTCATCGGAACTGTTCCGGGTGCAGGGTCTGGCGGTGGGCGAAATCGGCCCGCTGGATCTGGCGCTGCAGCCGGGCGAATGCGTCGGGCTGAGCGGGGCCTCCGGCAGCGGCAAGAGTCGCCTGCTGCGCGCCCTCGCCGACCTGGATCCGCATGCCGGGCAGATGTGGCTGGACGGCGACCCCGCCGCTGCACTCATGCCCTGGGAATGGCGGCGGCGGGTGGCGCTGCTGCCGGCCGAGAGCGCCTGGTGGCATGACACCGTCGGGCCGCACTTCCCGGACGCGCCCGCCGACGCGGCGCTGGCGGCCCTGGGGTTCGAGCCGGCGGTGATGGACTGGCGCATCGATCGCCTGTCCAGCGGCGAGAAGCAGCGCCTGGCCCTGCTGCGGGTGCTCACCCTGCGGCCGCGGGTGCTGCTGCTGGATGAGCCCACGGCCAATCTGGACCGGGACAATGCCGGGCGGGCGGAGGCGCTGATCCGCGCTTACCTGGACGAAAGCGGCGCGGGGGCGATCTGGGTCGGGCACGACCAGGCGCAGTTGCAGAAGGTGGCGGTGCGCTGCTACCGGGTGGAGGCCGACGGTGCGGTCCGTCAGGATCGGGCCGCATGATCCATCTCAGCCACTGGGACCTGGCGCTGTCCGCGCTGCTGGTGCTGCTGCTGGCCTTCCTGTCGGGGCGGCTGCAGCGTCAGCTGCGCAATCAGATCCTGGTCGCCGCCCTGCGCACCACGGTGCAGCTGCTGCTCATCGGCCTGATACTGAAGTGGCTGTTCGATATCGCCCACCCGGCCTTCATCGGCCTGATCTCGCTGGTCATGCTCACCGTGGCCGGGCGCGAGGTGATGGTGCGTCAGGGCCGGCGCCTGACCGGCTGGTGGAGCTTCGGGGTGGGGACCTTCTCCATGTTCCTGTCCTCCTTCGCCGTTACCCTGTTCGCGCTATGGGTGATCATCGGCAACCAGCCCTGGTACGCGCCCCAGTACGCCATCCCGCTGCTGGGCATGCTGCTGGGCAACACGATGAACGGCATCTCCATCGCCATGGACCGGCTGACGCAATCCGCCTGGCAGCAGCGCCAGCAGATCGAGGGACGGCTGATGCTGGGCGCGACCGCGACCGAGGCGATCTGCGATCTCAAGCGCGAGGCCGCGCGCAGCGGCCTGATCCCCATCATCAACGCCATGGCCGCGGCCGGCCTGGTCAGCCTGCCGGGAATGATGACCGGTCAGATCCTGGCCGGTGCCGAGCCGGTGGAAGCGGTGAAGTACCAGATCATGATCATGTTCCTGATCTCGGTGGGAACGGGGCTGGGGACGCTGGCCAGCCTGGCGCTGGTCTCGAGGCGGCTGTTCGACGAGCGCCACCGGCTGCGGCTGGACCGGCTGCATGTGGCGAACGACGATCGACGCGCCAGTTGAGGGGGCATTGCAGGATGGGTGGAGGCTGGTAGCGATTGATGGGTGCGCTGCGCTCCATCAATCCACGTTACAGTCGTAGGCCGGGATAAGCGCAGCGTTCCCGGCAGTTTTTTTCCGGTGGCTGCCGGAAACGGGCCGAAGGGCCCTTGTTCCGGGCTACGGTCAAGCTTCCAGCGCCTTGCGGAAGAACTCGGGCATCGCCAGCGCGCCGCGATGCAGCCCGGCGTTGTAGTACACCGTCTCGAAGGGCTTGTCCGCCGCGGCCTGTTCGCGGAATTCCCCGGCCGTACCGCCCTTGACCGCCATGGTCGCGGTCCACCAGCCGGAGGGATACACCGGCTGCGGATAGAACAGGCTGGCGGTGTCGTCGAAGCCGGCCGCGCGCATGGCCGCGTGCATGGGTTTGAGGATGCGCATGTGATACAGCGGCGATTCGCTCTGCTGCACCAGCACACCGTGTCCGCCCATGGCATTGAAGCAGTCGCGGTAGAAGGCCTCGGTGAACAGCCCCTTGGCCGGCCCGATCGGGTCGGTGCTGTCGACGATCACCACGTCCACGCTGCCGGGTGCGGCCTCGGCCATCCATTTGATGCCGTCCCCGAAATAGAACTCTGCGCGCGGATCGCTGTTGGATTCGCACAGTTCCGGGAAGAACTTCTCCGAAATGCGGGTGACCCGCTCGTCGATCTCCACCTGCAGGGCGTGTTCGACACTGTCATGGCGCAGCACCTCGCGCAGGGTGCCGCAGTCGCCGCCGCCGATGATGACCACGCGCTTCGGGTCCGGGTGGGTGAACAGGGCCGGATGCGACATCATTTCGTGATAGAGAAAATTGTCACGGCCGGTGAGCATCACGAAGCCGTCGATGACCATCAGGTTGCCGAATTTCTCGGTCTCGAAGATCTCGATGCGCTGATACGGGCTCTGTTCCTCGTGCAGCTTGCGCTTGATCCTGAGTGAGAAGGCCGAGCCGCCTTCCTCGCAGATTTCGGTGAACCAGTGGGTGTCCAGGGTGGTCATGAGTCTGGCCTTTGGCAGGGCGTTGGGGGAGTGGATCTCCGGCTGAACGCGAAAGATACAAGATACAAGCGGCGGGAGACAAGTTACAATTCGGGCAGGTGAGGCGCACGGCGCCTTGTATCCGTTTGCTTGCAACTTGTATCTTTCCGACCATGTGGACCATCGACCAGGCGCGCAGCACCTACAACCTTGCCCACTGGGGCAGCGGCTACTTCGACGTCAATGACGCCGGCCACCTGACCGCGCAGCCGGCGCCGGGGCAGGACGGCGTGGTCGATCTGTATGAGCTGGCCGGCCGCTGCCGTGAGGCCGGTCTGGCGCTGCCGGTGCTGGCGCGGTTTTCCGGCATCCTGCATGACCGCATCGATACCCTGTGCGATGCCTTTGCCGCGGCGCGCCGCCAGTATGACTACCAGGGCGCCTACACCGCCGTCTATCCCATCAAGGTCAACCAGCAGCGCAGCGTGGTCGACGAGATCCTCGGCCATGGCGGCGAGCGCGTCGGCCTGGAGGCCGGCAGCAAGCCCGAGCTGATGGCGGTGCTGGCGTTGACCCGACCCGGCGGCGTGATCATCTGCAACGGCTACAAGGACCGCGAATACATCCGCCTGGCCCTGATCGGCCGTGCCCTCGGTTATCGCATCTTCATCGTGGTGGAAAAGCTCACCGAACTGGAGCGGGTCATGGAGGCCGCGCGCGAGTTGCAGGTGTCGCCGCTGCTGGGTGTGCGCATCCGCCTGTCCTCCATCGGCGCCGGCAAGTGGCAGAACACCGGCGGCGAGAAGTCCAAGTTCGGGCTGCATGCGCGCCAGGTGATCGAACTGGTGGAGTATCTGCGCCGGGAGGACATGCTGGACAGCCTGCAACTGCTGCACTCGCACCTGGGCTCGCAGGTGGCCAACATCCGCGACATCCAGCGCGGCATGCGCGAGGTGGCGCGCTGCTATGCCGAGCTGCACCGGCTGGGCGCGCCGCTGGGCTGGGTGGACGTGGGCGGCGGCCTTGGCATCGACTACGAGGGCACCGGCTCGCGCAGCTACTGCTCCATCAACTACAGCGTGCATGAGTATGCCAACAATGTCGTGCATGCCCTGGCCGAGATCTGCCGTGAGTACGACCTGCCGCAGCCCGATCTGGTGACCGAGTCCGGCCGCGCCATGACCGCGCACCATGCCATGCTCATCACCAACGTGATCGACATCGAGCAGGCCCCGGGCACCGGGCCGCTGGAGGCGCCTGCAGAAGACGATCCGCTGCTGCTGCAGAACCTGTGGCAGGTGCTGGAGAAGCTCTCGGCCCGCAACGTGGTCGAGGCCTGGCATGACGCCGAATACTGGCTGGGCGAGGCGCGCGGCCTGTACCTGCACGGGGTGCTCGACCTGGAGCAGCGGGCCAGGGCCGAGGCGCTGTACTTCGCCATCTGCCACCGGGTCCGGCCCATGCTCAAACAGGGTCGGCGCGAGCACCGCGAGATCCTGGATGCCCTGAACGAGAAGCTGGCCGACAAGTACTTCATCAACCTGTCGGTATTCCAGTCGCTGCCCGATGTCTGGGCCATCGAGCAGATCTTCCCCATCGCGCCGCTGCACCGCCTGGATGATCCGCCCACCCGGCGCGCCGTGCTGCAGGACCTGACCTGCGACTCCGACGGCCGCATCCAGCAGTACGTGGACGGCGAGAGCATCGAGAGCACGCTGCCCCTGCATCCCTACCGGCCGGGCGAGGAGTATCTGCTCGGCATCTTCCTGGTCGGCGCCTACCAGGAGATCCTGGGCGACATGCACAACCTGTTCGGCGATACCGACGCCGTGAACGTGGTGCTGACCGGGGACGGCTTCGAACTGAGCCAGCCGGAGCGTGGCGACACCATCGACGAGTTGCTGCGCTATGTGCACTTCGACACCGAGGCCATGAAGCAGGCCTATCGCGACCGCATCGCTGCGGCCGACCTCGATGATGAGCGGCGCCGGGCCTTCATCGAGGAGCTGGAGGCGGGGCTGGTGGGCTATACCTATCTGGAGGACTGAGCATGCAGATACAGGTGACCCGCGCTCCCGACGCGCAGCGGCTGAACGAACTGGGCGTATACGACTGGCCCATCTGGGAGAAGGAGGCCTCCAGCTTCCCCTGGCACTACGATGCCCGCGAGACCTGCTACCTGCTCGCAGGCGACGTGGTGGTCACGCCCGACGGCGGCGAGCCGGTGCACATCCAGGCCGGCGACCTGGTCAGCTTCCCGGCCGGCATGGACTGCACCTGGCAGATCCGTGCCGCCGTGCGCAAGCACTACCGGTTCGAATAACCCGCGCTGAGCTACTGCAGCCGCATCTGAGAGCAGCGCAGCTGCTCCCGGATCATCCGGATGACCTGTGCCAGGGACATGGCCTCCGGCAGGTCCTGCAGATCCGAAAACCAGATATCCTCCACCTGGCATTCGTCGTCGCTGTATTCGTCCGTGATCAGCGGCAGGCCGATGAAGACGCCGCTCTGTCCGTTGTCCAGGTCCACCGTCACCAACTGCAGTTTCAGCTTGCTCATGGTGCGCCTCCTTCGAGGTCGTTGCGGGGCGGGGAATCGAATCCCCGTATCACCATTATGCAGTTCGTGTGCCGGAAGACCAGCTTCAATTTCAATGACGAATCCGGACTCCGGCATGGAGATTGCGCTGCGGCGCCGGCTCGAAGTAGCGCCCGGCGGCGGCGTTGATGCGCACGTTGCTGAAGTAGTCCCGGTCGGTGAGGTTGTTGATCCCGGCGAAAACCTCCAGTTCCGTTCCCTGCCATGAGCCCCGCATGCCGGCGCGCAGGTTGAACACGGCATAGCCGGCGACCGGCTCGCGGTTGGCGTTGTCCGCATAGACACGGCCGACGCCCAGGCCGTCCAGGATGACATAGGGGCCGCCCGGGTCGCGCCAGGCCAGTTCGGCGAACAGGGTCTGCTGCGGCAGCCCCGGCAGATGGCGGCCGGCCAGATCGGTGCCGGAGGCATCGACAAACTCACGAAACCGGTAGCGCGCGTGGGTGTAGGCGGCCGTCGCGGTGAGGCGCTCGCTGATGGCATAGACCAGCGCGGCCTCCAGCCCCGTGCGGCGGGTGCGGGCGGCATTGGCGAAGCGGTCGGGTTCGCTCGCCACCTGCACGATCTCGTCACGGGTCTCGACCCGGAACAGTGCCAGCTCGTAGCGCAGCCGCGTGCCGATGACACCCTTGGCGCCGGCTTCGAGATTGAGTGCCTGCTGGGGATCGAGCCCGGGGTCGAAGCCCTGCCGGGGTTCGGTCGGGTCGGAGAACTCGGTGAAGGTCGGGGTTTCAAAGGCCGAACCGGCCGCGGCATACAGGCGGTGGTCGGGATGCAGCTGATGGCCCAGGCCCAGGGTGAAGCTCAGTTCGTTGAAGCGGCGGCTGCCCGAGGCGGCTCCATCCGGGGTGAAACGGTCGTCGATGTCGAAGGCCACCCGGTCGTAGCGTCCGCCGAGGGTGAGGTCGAATCGCTCGTTCAGTGTCAGATCGGCCTGGCCGTACAGACCGATCTCGGTCGCGGTCTCGATCGCGTCCTGGATCTGGCCGGTGATGACGCCGCTGCCATCGACCAGGAAGCGCTGACGGTCATCGCGCTGGCGGGCGGCTTCGATCCCCAGAGTGAAGCGCAGCGGCCGTCCGCCGGGACGGGCGTTGGCGGTGTAGTCCAGGCCGGCGCCGTAGAAGTCGCGTTCGTACTGCAGCCGGCTCGGGCCGGGGAAGGGCAGTTGCTGCTCGAAGTCGCGGCGGGTGTAGAACAGCCGCGCGCTGGCTTCCCCGGAGCCGACCCCGCGGTCGCGGTAGCGCAGGCCCAGGCGCTGCTGGCGCACCTGCTGGCCGCTGTCCAGCGCCAGCGCATTGGGGGCGGCCTGGCGGCGGTCGGCCACGACCTCGGCCCGGGTCAGGCCGCCCGGGTCCTCGCCGTCGGGCTGGTCCAGCGCGGTCAAGACCGCGCTGACACTGCGCAGGGCGTCGATGTCATGGGTCAGCTTCGCGTTCAGCAGCTCCTTGCGGGTGCGGCTCTGCTCACGGTAGCCGTCATAGTCCAGCCGCGAGGCGCTCAGGTGGGCGCCCCTGGCGTCGTGGCGCGTGCCGCCGCGCAGTGACAACTTGCGCAGGTCATGACTGCCGGCCCGGGCCGTGAATTCGGCGAAGGGGTCTGCCGGCGGGGCGGCCGTGGTGACCTGCAGCACGCCGCCGGCGGCGTTGCCGTACAGGGCCGAGGCCGGGCCGCGGATGAGTTCCACCCGCTCCACCGAGTCGAGGTCGATGCTGTCGATCTGGGACTGGCCATCGGGCAGGGTCTCGGGGAAGCCGTCGACGAGTATACGCACGCCGCGGATGCCGAAGGGGGCGCGGGCGCCGAAGCCGCGGATGGACAGGCGCAGGTTCTGGGCGAAGTTGTAGCGGTTCTGGAACAGCACGCCGGGACTGCGGTTGAGCGCCGCGTCCAGCGCCAGCCCCTGCCGGGCCTGGCGCAGGTCCTGTGCGTCCGCCACCGTGACGGCGGCCGGCGTATGCTGGAGCGTGCGGGGCAGGCGCGGGGACGTGATGGTGATGGTGAGCGGCTCGGCGGCCTCTTCCGACGCCAGGGTCGGCAGCGGGAGGCTGGCGAGCAGGGCAGCCCAGACCAGCGGCGTTCGTGTGCGGCGGCAGGCGTGGCGGGTGTGCGCGGGCATGGCGGGCATTCCTGTGTACACGCGGGCGCTGTTCCGGGCCGCTGTTGACGGCAAGCGAGGGCCTGTCCGGTCAGCCCTTGACCTTGAGCAGGATGGCCTCGACGTCGTGCTCGCGCAGGCGGGCCCTGGCCTGGTTCAGGCTGCGCAGGTCGTCGAACGGGCCGACCCGCACCCGATGCCAGGTCTCGGACTCGTTGATGCGCACGGTCTGCACGTGCGTCTCCAGTCCCAGCAGGGCCAGTCGGGCCTTGAGCTGGTCGGCCTGTTCGGCGGACTTGAAGGAGCCGGCCTGCAGCAGATAGGTGCCGGGAGTCTCGACCTGGCGCACGCCTTCCTTGCGGCTGCCGGTGATGGATTCCTCCGGCACCACCACCTCCATCTCCGGCAGGATCTGATAGAAGTCGAAGCGCGGCTTGGGCGGTGGCGGGATCTCGCGATGCTGCGGCCTGCGCACCGCGCGTGCGTCCTCATCGGTGGTCACCACCGGGTTCGGCCGCGGCGTGTCCGGACCGGCGGATTGCTTGAGATAGACCAGGAAGGCCACGAACAGGCCGATCAGCAGGCCGGCCAGCAACCACAGCCAGCCGGGGATGGACTGTTTGCGGCGTTTGGGGTTGGCGCGGTGTTTGTAGTCTCGGGGCATGGGGCAGTTTTTGAGTGAGATCCATGGTGGTAGCACAAATCCAATTATCTCAACCGTCCGTCATTGCGAGCGCAGCGTGGCAATCTCGTAA
>PABG01000048.1 GCA_002699185.1 Gammaproteobacteria bacterium
GTGGGTGGGTGGGTAGGTTTGCGGCCGAAGGCCGCACCGGGCGAGTTGCGCAGCGCCACCCGCTGGACCATTCTCGGGTTGGGCGTACTGACCTGGATCGTCAGCGCCCTGCAGCTCGGGACCCTGGCGCAGGTGCTGCATTTCACCGGCGCCTTCGTGGCCAGCACCATCTGGCCCATTGCCGCCGGCCTGTTCTGGAAACGCACCAACACCGTCGGTGCAGTGCTGGGCATGGCCTGCGGCAGTATCGCCGGGATCATCGCCTATCACATGATCGGTTTCTACGTCGCCGCCCTGACCGGCGCGGCCGTGTCCATGGCGCTGGTGCTGGTCAGCACCTGGCTCTGGCCGCAGGACTACGACTGGGATAGGCTGTGCGAGGCCCACCCCGGCGAGGAGCAGGCCGCATGATGGCAACCGAAGGTTTTTTATCCATACTGGTCAGTATCGCCCTGGTGATCACCGCCATCGCGCCGGTGGCGCTGCTGGTCATGCTGTTCCGCGACTGGAAGCGAGGTAATCTCTGGTGAACGAGTACGAAGCGCTGCTGCGCGAGCCGGTTCAACCCAAGGACGGCACCCGCGGCAACGAGCGTCCCCTGGCGCTGGTTGATCATGTGCAGGAAGACCCCGAGCCGCTGGTGGATCTGGCCAACCGGCACGTGGTGTCCGCCCGTCAGTTCGACCGCCGCACCGTGGCCCAGCTGTGCCGCATGGCGGCCATGTACGAGACCACGCCGCACCTGATGCAGCCGCCGCTGGCCGGGAAGATCCTGATCAGCGCCTTCTACGAGCCCAGCACCCGCACCCGGCTGTCGTTCGAATCGGCCTGGCACCGCCTGGGCGGCGACATCATGTCCATCCCCGATCCCGCCAGCACCGGCATCGCCAAGGGCGAGTCGCTGGCCGACGTAGCCGAGATGTTCAACAACTACGGCGACCTGGTGGTGCTGCGCGACAGCAGCGACACCGCTGTCTACGAGATGCTGGAATCCCTGCGCATTCCCATCATCAATGCCGGTAACGGCATCGACGAGCATCCCACCCAGGCCCTGGCCGACGTCTATGCGATTTTCAAATGGCGCCCGGAACTGCTGGATGCGCAGGTCGCCGAGGCCGACAGGATCCGCATCGGCATCATCGGCGTACCCGGCCGCATGCGCACCGTGCGCAGCCTGCTGCTGTTCCTGTCGCTGTTCCCGCAGGCCATCAGCGAGATCGTGATCATCTGCGACACCGACGACGCCTTTGACGACGGTCAGAAGGAGGAGCTGGAACAGGCCGGGCTCAAACTGCGGGTGGCGCGGCGGCTCAACGACGAACTGCCCGGACTGGACGTGGTCTACATCAACTCCATCGCCTGGGTGGGTGACACCTTCGAGCGTCTGGGCGAGGAACTGGCGTTGACGGCCAGTTCGCCGCTCAAGCCCGGTGCCATTATTCTGCATCCCCTGGCGCGCGGCGAGGAACTGTCCACCGACCTGGACGCCACGCCGCACAACTGGTATTTCGCCCAGGCCCGCGGCGCGGTCTATATCCGCATGGCGCTGCTGACCACCATCACCCAGCGTATCTACCAGGTGATGGACCTGTCCACCTGATGCGCCCGTACCTCGTCATCCCGCGGAATGCCGGGATCCAGTCCGTAGGCCGGAATAAGGGCCGTCCGGCCCGTTTCCGGCATTTACCGGACCGCGCCGGGAACGCTGCGCTTATCCCGTCCTGCGACTGTCATTCACCTGACTTTCAGTAATCAACTCATTCAGAAGGTTTCAAGACTATGTGTGGAATCGCCGGCTACATGCACGCCGATCCGGATAAGCAGATCGACCCCGACCAGCTGGTGGCCATGGCCGCCATCCAGTACCACCGTGGCCCCGACGGCTTCGGCTATCACGTCATGCAGGACCGCGGCGTGGGCTTCAGCCATGCGCGCCTGACCATCATCGACCTGGACGAGAACCGCGGCAAACAGCCCTTCGTGTCCGAGGACGGCAACCTGATGCTGGCCATGAACGGCGAGCTTTATGACTACAAACGCATCCGCGCCGATCTGACCTCGCGCGGCGCCCGCTTCCGCACCAAGAGCGACTCCGAGATGGTGCTGCACCTGTATCCGCAGAAGGGCCTGGAGGACATGCTGCCTTACCTGCGCGGCGAGTTCGGCATTTCGCTCTACGACAAGCAGCGTGACCGCCTGATTCTGATCCGCGACCGCTTCGGGGTGAAGCCGCTGTACTGGACCGAGCAGAACGGCCAGTTCGTGTTCGGCTCCGAGCTCAAGGTGCTGTTCGCCCATCCCGACGTGCAGCGCCGCTTCAACGCCAGAGGCGTGTATCACCAGCTGATGCAGACGGTGGTGCCCGGCAGCACCGCCTTCGACAACATCCACCAGGTCAAGCCCGGCCATGCCGTGATCGTCGAGCGCGCCCACGGCAAGTTCAGGATCCGCGACTTCAAGTACTGGGACATGGACTTCCCCACCATGGAGGAGCGCGGCCCGCAGCTCGAGGACGACTACGACGAGCAGGAATACATCGAAGGCGTGCGCCGGGAGCTGCTGGAGGCCGTACAGCTGCGTCTGGAGGCCGACGTGCCCGTGGCATGCTATCTCTCCGGCGGCATCGACTCCTGCGCCATCCTCGGCATGTCCGCCGCCACCCAGCAGTCGCCGGTCAAGGCCTTCACCATCGGCTTTGACGACGCCGACTACGACGAGTCCGCCATCGCCCGCGAGATGGCCGAGTCGGTCGGCGCCGATCAGGACATCATGATGCTCAACGCCGGCCATCTCTACGACAACTTCGAAGAGACCCTGTGGCACGCCGAGCGCACCATCTACAACACCCTGGGCGTGGCCAAGCTGCTGATGAGCCGGCACGTGAATAAAGCCGGCTACAAGGTGGTGGTCACCGGCGAGGGCTCGGACGAGCTGTTCAGCGGCTATCCGGCCTTCCGCATGGACCTGTTCCGCCACGGACTGGACACCCTGCCCGAGGCCGAGCGTGCCGTCATGCAGCAGATGCTGGCCGAATCCAACAAGCTGTTCTCCGGCGCCATGCTGGCCGAGGACGAGTACGACGATCCGGCCCTGGACAAGCTGGTCGGCTTCACCCCCAGCTGCCTGCAGCCCTGGCTGGCCGCCTCCGAGCACGTCGCGCCGTTGCTGCACCCGAAACTGCGCAAGGAGGTGGAAGGCTACCGCCCCGGCACCGCCATCGCCGAGGCGCTGGACGGTGACATGCTGGAAGGCCGCCACCCGCTGGACAAGGCCCAGTACGTCTGGATCAAGACCATGCTCGAGGGCCAGATTCTGACCTGGGGCGGCGACCGCGTGGACATGGCCAACTCCATGGAGGCGCGCCCGCCCTTCCTGGACCACCACCTGGCCGAGTACGCCGCCAGGCTGCCGGTCACCATGCGCATCCGCGGCCGCACCGAGAAATATGTGCTGCGCGAGGCCATGCGCGGCCTGCTGCCCAAGGTGCTGTACGAACGCGAGAAGTTCGCCTTCATGGCGCCGCCCGCCCACACCGACCCGAAGAAATGGGCGGCGATGAAGGCCCTGGCCGACCGCTATCTTTCCGACGAGGCCATCGAACAGGCCGGCATCCTCGACCCGGCCGGCGTGCGCGCCCTGTTCGAGAAGCACGAGGACCCCGAGACCAGCGCCTCCACCCAGGTCCAGCTCGACGCCATCATCAACCACATGATCGGCGTCCAGGTCCTGCACAAGCACTTCGTGCAGACCGACGTCCCGGCCCAGGCCCGCGCCAGGGCCAGGGAACTCGGCTGGGCCGCCTGACACCGCTGTTCCCTCTCCCCTGGTGGGAGAGGGTAGGGTGAGGGGGTGGATAAGGATCGCCGCCAGGCATCAGGTAGCCCGTAGGCCGGAATAAGGGTCCGAAAGGGCCCGTTTCCGGCACCGTACAGCCTGCCGGGAACGCTGCGCTTATCCCGGCCTACCACTGCAGGGGAGGGGGGGTGATTTCTATAACCCCCTGAAAACCAAAATGGACCCCGTCCCCGGCATCTTTTATACTTGCCGCCGTCGCCGGAGTAGCTCAGTCGGTAGAGCAACTGATTCGTAATCAGTAGGTCGGGGGTTCGATTCCTCTCTCCGGCACCAGGTACAGAAAAAGGCCACCGCGCAGGTGGCCTTTTTTGTGTCTGTAACCGCCTCACGGCATGCCTGTCAGCCGTGGAGTGGGGGTCAGGTTTTATCATCCACGGCTGCCCCGGCGGCTTCCTTTTGTGTGGTGGCGACAGCGGCGTCACGTGTGGCAGCGTCGGCGAACATGGGGCTGGTGCCGATGATCTGGCCGTTGGCCGCCTTCAGGTTGAAATAGGCCCGGCCGTCGGACGCGGTCTTCGCATCATAGTGGCTGTCATTGCCGGCGTTCTTGCGTACGGATTCGATGCCGTTGGTGCAGCCGGATTTGGCGTTGTATCCCTCGCTGCGCAGCAGGGTTTTGCCGTCATTGTTCAGCAGTTTGAAGTGATATTCGCCCTTGTCATTTTTCGAGATTTCGAACCTGGCCGACATGATTGCGCCTCCTTAGCGATGAGTCAACGAGGGGGCGCGTGAACAGGCACCCCATTGTGAGGCTAGACCAGCCATTGCCGGTTGCCAGTGATTTGCAGCCGATTTGCTTGATAGAGGTCAGGAAAAGCGGAGTTCCGTTCCGGAATAAATGGAGTAATGGGGTCAGTACAGTAAATGGGGTCAGACCCCATTTCCCTGTGCCAGATACAAGTAAAGGGGTTGAATTTGTTCCGATCAAACCGCAGTGGCTGGTTTCGGCCGCGGCGTTGGCCGGGATAATGGAAAGCCCGCTTTTGCGGGCTTTTTCTCTTTCAGTCCGCCGGTTGTTCCAGTTTTGCCAGCCGTTCCTCGAAGGCGCGCTCGTGCTCTTCCTCGAAGGCGGCCAGCTGCCGGTAGATGTCGGCCTGGGCGGTGTCTTTGGTCTGTTCCAGGAGTTCGGTGTAGAAGTTGCGGGTGAAGCGCTCTATGTCGAGCGCCGCGGTCAGCAGATTGTAGGCGGCCCAGGCCTCTGCGATCAGGAAATGTTCGCCGAAGGCGGCGAAGCCGGGGATGTATTTCCGCAGTTCTGTCGGTGGTTCCCGCTCCGGGATCGGTGCGTCCTCGCCGAAGCATTCGCGATACAGGGCGGCCAGCTGACGTTCGTGTTCCTGTTCTTCTTCGACCAGGGCGGACAGGAATTCCGCCACGGCGGGGTCATAGGCACGAAAGCGGTAGGCCCACTCCTGAAAATGGGCGGCATTGTGCCGCTCGATGGCAATGCCCAGGGCGAGCGCTTCCTGGGCCGGTGACAGGGCGGATTCCAGGTTGTCGGGAGACATGGATCTGCAATGTATACCGCTGGTACCCGCATGCATTGATCCTGATCAATCCGGCGGCAAGTCCGTTCTCAGCCCTGCTGGACCAGGAATCGGTGCCGGTTGATGCCCAGTGACTTGATGCGCGAGGCGAGTGTGGTCGGTTTTATCTCCAGCAGTTCCGCCGCGCCGCCCCGGCCGAAGACCTTGCCGTTGCAGTGGCGCAGGGCGGCGATGATGTTTTCCAGTTCCTGCTGCCGGAGTTCATCGCGGGTGCGGACGCGGCCGACACCGCTGGGCCGGGCCGGTGTGGCCTGTGCGGCAGTGTCGCCGGCGTTGATGTCAAGCTGCAGACGGCCGTCGCGGGCGAGGATCACCGCGCGCTCGATCACGTTGACCAACTCACGGATATTGCCGGGCCAGTGATAGGCCTGCAGGCGTTCGATGTCGCCGTGGGTCAGCTGTATCTCGGGCTTGCCGAATTTCTGGGTGGCAAGCCGGAGGAAGTGCGCGGCCAGCAGCGGGATGTCTTCGGCGCGCTGGCGCAGGGCGATGGACTCGATGGGAAAGACGTTGAGACGGAAGTAGAGATCCTCGCGAAAGCGCTTCCCGGCGACTTCCCGCTGCAGATCGCGGTTGGTGGCGGCGATGATACGTACGTCCACCCGCCGGGTGACGGACTCGCCCACCCGCTCGAACTGCTGCTCCTGCAGTACCCGCAGCAGCTTGCCCTGCAGCTCCAGCGGGATCTCGCCGACCTCGTCGAGGAACAGGGTGCCACCGTCGGCCAGTTCGAAGCGGCCGGCGCGATCGTTCATCGCGCCGGTGAAGGCGCCCTTGATATGACCGAAGAATTCGCTCTCAAACAGTTCCCTGGGAATGGAGGCGCAGTTCACCCGGATCATCGGCCGGTCATGCCGGTCGCTGCTGTCGTGGATGGCGCGCGCGACCAACTCCTTGCCGGTGCCTGACTCTCCCGTGATCAGCACGGCCGCATCCGTCGGCGCGACCAGTTCGATCTGACGGATCACCTTGTGGATGGCCGGACTGCGGCCGACGATCTCCTTGTAATTATGCTCAGTCAGGTATTCCTCCTGCAGATAGGCGTTTTCCAGCTCCAGCCGGCGCTTGAGCGTCTGCACCTCGTCCAGCGCAGCGCGCAGCCGTTCCTCGGCCTGGCGGCGCTCGCTGATGTCCCGGAAGATCACTACGGCGCCGACAATGCGGCCTTCCTCCATGATGGGGGTGCTGGTGTATTCCACCGGAATGGCCTTGCCGTCCTTGCGCCAGAACACCTCGTTATCCACATGCCGGACCTTGCCGTCGCGGAAGGCGGCGAAGATGTGGCATTCATGTGCGGGATAGCAGCACCCATCTATATGGCTGTGGTGGATCAGGGTATGGATGTTCCGGCCGATCATGTCCCCGGCCTTCCAGCCGAGCATGCGTTCGGCCGCCGGGTTGGCAAAGGTGGTCCGCCCCTCGGTATCGACACCGTAGATGCCCTCACCGGCCGCATTGAGAATGAGCTGGTTCTGGCGCTCGAACTCGCTGAATACCAGTTCGATGCTCTTCCAGCGTTCCAGTCCTTCCCGGTGCAGCGAATTGGCCTCGTTCACCCGGCGCAGGCGCTCCTGGCGGTCATGGTCCCGCAGGATACAGATCAACAGTTCGGTATCTGATGCCTGCATCAGGCTGGCGGATATCTCCAGCCGCACCAGCTCGTCGTTGCGGGTACGGACATGCAGTTCATTGGTCCAGCTGTGTCCCCGGTGCAGCACTGCCTGGGTGAAGGCGATCATCTCGGCCAGATCCGGCATGAACAGGCGGCTGGGACGCAGGTCGCTGAGTTCCTCCCGGCTGTAACCCAGCAGGTCATGGGTCTGGGCGTTGGCGCGCACAATCCGGTCATGCCCGGGGTCGATCACCAGGATCGCTTCGCTCAGGTGGTCGAGTACCGATTCGGTAGGCGTATGCACGATCTTCTGTTTCCAGTTGCGTGGATCGGATCAGCCCGGAGGGGCCTGATCCGACATGGGTTCAATGTCTGTCGGGTTACGCTCCGCTAACCCGACCTGCGGGGCTTTCTCTTGCCACCGTCATTCCCGCGCAGGCGGGAATCCAGTGGCAGCTGCGCAGGTCGGATCAGCCCGCAGGGCGTAATCCGACATGGGTTTGGTGTTTGTCGGGTTACGCTGCGCTAACCCGACCTACGGCCTCTCTGTTTCCATTCCAAGATCGGTGCCAGAACTACGAAGCCTCGTGGCATCTGCTGCGAAACTTCGTATCGCTACGAAATATCGCGGCAGTCACGTTATTGATGCCAATCCGGAAGTTATTTCTATTTCAGCGTCTTATTGATTTCTGAATGAGTTGGCACGACCCCTGCTCTGTGTTGTGTCAAGCAGGTTCGTGTGCGCCGCAGATTCGGGGCATTTCCCATCACACGGTGACATGAACGCACCATCGGCGTGCAACGGTTTCGATAGCGGCACCAACAAGTGACAGACAGGAGACTGGACCCATGACTTACAAGAGCCTGAACGATCCCTTCAATCCCGACCTCAGCCTCAGGCACGAAGCCGGCTGCACCTGCAGCCGCTGCACAGCCGATCGCGATCCGCGGGAAGAGGGGCAGCTGCCGCTGGCAGCGGGCGCGGCCGCTGCAGGTACGGCGCCGGAATCGCTGGTCCAGGCCGAGACGCTGACCTCGGAAGAGGCGGTGATGGACCGCGCCATCGAAAGCGCGGTAGTGCGCTCGGTGTTCGGCCACAGCGAGATCAGCCGGCGCTCCTTCCTGGGATTGCTGGGTTCGGGCACGGCCGCCGCCCTGCTGGGCTCGGTGTTCCCCATGGAGGCGGCCAAGGCGGCGATCAAGGAGACCATGGGCACGGGCAAGCTGGAGAAGACCAAACTCGATGTCGGCTTCGTGCCCATCACCTGCGCCACGCCCATCATCATGGCGCATCCGATGGGTTTCTATGAGCGCTACGGCCTGGATGTCAGCGTGATCAAGACCGCCGGCTGGGCGGTGGCGCGCGACAAGTCCCTGTCCATGGAATACGACGCCGCCCACATGCTCACTCCCATGCCGCTGGCCATGAGCATGGGCGCCGGCTCGACCGCCAAGCCCTTCATCATGCCGGCGGTGGAGAACATCAACGGCCAGGCGATCGTGCTGCACAACGACCACAAGGACAAGCGCGATCCCAGGCAGTGGAAGGGCTTCAAGTTCGGCGTGCCCTTCGAGTACTCCATGCACAACTTCCTGCTGCGCTACTACGTCGCCGAGCACGGACTGGATCCGGACACCGACATCCAGATCCGGGTGGTGCCGCCGCCGGAGATGGTCGCCAACCTGCGCGCCGGCAACCTCGACGGCTACCTCTCGCCCGATCCCTTCAATCAGCGCGCAGTGTGGGAGAAGGTCGGTTTCATTCACACCCTGACCAAGGACATCTGGGAGGGCCATCCCTGCTGCGCCTTCGCCTGCTCGCAGGAGTTCGCCGAGACGAACCCCAACACCTACGGTGCGCTGCTGCGCTCGATCATCGACGCCACCCACTACTCGGCCAAGCCGGAGAACCGCAAGGAGATCGCCGAGGCCATCGCGCCCAAGAACTACCTCAACCAGCCGGTGCCGGTGATCGAGCAGGTGCTGACGGGACGTTTCGCCGATGGCCTGGGCAATGTGCAGAACGTGCCGGACCGTATCGATTTCGATCCCTTCCCCTGGCATTCCATGGGCGTGTGGATCCTGACCCAGATGAAGCGCTGGGGCTACATCAAGGGCGATGTGAACTACCAGCAGATCGCCGAGGAGGTGTATGTGGCGGGCGAGACGGCCAAGGTGATGAAGGAACTCGGGTATGAGCCGCCGGCGAAAACCTACGAGAACTACACCATCATGGGCAAGGAGTTCGATTACACGAAGCCCGAAGAGTACATCAACAGCTTTGCCATCCGGAGGAGCTGATGATCCATTCGCTGAAATTCCGTGCCGCCATCGTCTCGGTGGTGCTGCTGGCCCTGTTCCTGGGCATCTGGGAGGGGCTCAATGCCCCGCCCGGAGACACCGAGCCGCTGACCGAGTACGAGAAGCTGATGGGGGGCGCGTCGCAGGAGGCGCGCGTTCCCCAGCCCTCGGCCGTATTCAGTCTCGCGCTGGAGGAGTTGGGCAATCCCTTCTACGATGCCGGACCCAATGACAAGGGCATCGGCATCCAGCTCGGGTATTCGCTGTACCGGGTGCTGACGGGGTTCTTCATGGCCGCGCTGGTCGCACTTCCCGTCGGTTTCCTGGTGGGGATGTCGCCGCTGATGCAGAAGGCCTTGAATCCCTTTATCCAGGTGCTCAAGCCCATTTCACCGCTGGCGTGGATGCCGCTGGCCCTGTTCATCATCAAGGATTCCGAGGCCTCGGCGATCTTCGTCATCTTCATCTGTTCCATCTGGCCGATGCTGATCAACACCGCCTTCGGTGTGTCCAACGTGCGCCAGGACTGGGTCAACGTGGCCCGCACCCACGAACTTGGGCATCTGAAGACCGCCTTCCAGGTGATCCTGCCGGCCGCGGCGCCGACCATTCTCACCGGCATGCGCATCTCCATCGGTATCGCCTGGCTGGTGATCGTGGCCGCCGAGATGCTCGTCGGCGGCACCGGCATCGGCTACTACGTGTGGAACGAATGGAACAACCTCGACCTGACCAGCGTGATCTTCTCCATCCTGATGATCGGCATCGTCGGCATGCTGCTGGACGCCGCGCTGGCCAGCGTCAATCGCCTGGTCGAGTACCAGGAATAGGAGCACAGGCACATGAGCAGTCATTTCGTGGAAGTCCAGGGCCTTGCCAAGCGCTATCCGGCACCGGGCAGGGGAGAACCCCTGACCGTGTTCGAGGATGCCAACTTCGGCATCGACAAGGGTGAGTTCGTCTGCATCATCGGCCATTCCGGCTGCGGCAAGTCCACCATCCTCAATATCCTCGCCGGATTGGACGAGGCCAGCGACGGCGTGGTGGTGATGAACGGCAGGGAGGTGGCCGGCCCCAGCCTGGAGCGCGGGGTGGTGTTCCAGAACTACAGCCTGCTGCCCTGGCGCAGCACCCTGCGCAACATCACCTTCGCGGTCCAGGCGCGCTGGCCGCGCTGGAGCAGGGAGGAGGTCAACGCTCACAGCCTGCGGTTCCTGGAACTGGTCGGGCTCAAGGGGGTGGAGCAGCGCAAGCCCTCGCAACTCTCCGGCGGCATGCGGCAGCGGGTGAGTATCGCCCGTGCCTTCGCCACCCAGCCGCAGCTGCTGCTGATGGACGAGCCCTTCGGTGCACTGGATGCGCTCACCCGCGGCATGATCCAGGAGGAACTGATCCGGATCTGGGAGGAGACTCATCAGACCGTGTTCATGATCACCCACGACGTGGACGAGGCCATCCTGCTCGCTGACCGCATCCTGCTCATGACCAACGGGCCGCAGGCCCGCGTGGCCGAGTCGGTGCAGGTCGCCATCCCGCGGCCGCGGCAGCGCACCGATATCATCCATCACCCGGATTACTACAGGATCCGCAATCACCTGGTGGATTTCCTGGTGAACCGCTCGAAGGAACTTTCGGGTTCGGCGGCCGGCGCCGAGGCGCAGGTCGGCAGGTACCCGCGCATTGTCGATCCGACGCGCGAGCCGGAGTCTGCGGTGGCTGATCAGGAGACCTGCCGACAGGCCGCCATGTAGCGGTGCCCTGCATGAATGATCATTGGGTCTGCGCAGCAGACGCCAATGATGCAAGCCCCGGTTTGAACGATGAATACTGACCTCTGAACAACAGGAGTACGCAATGAACAAGCTGGAAATGACCGAGGCCATCATGACGGCCAAAAGCAAGTCAGGCATGGGCTGGGAGGAGCTGGCCGGGAAGGTCGGGCTGGCGCCGGTGTTCCTGACCTCCGCCTGCCTGGGTATGAACAGCCTCAAGGCGGAAGCCGCCGATAAGCTGATCGAGGCCCTGGGTCTGCCGGGGGTGGTGTCCACCGCCCTGCAGCAGTATCCGCACAAGCGCTGGGACCAGGCCATTCCCACCGACCCGGTGATCTACCGCTGGTACGAGATCGTCGGCGTCTATGGCGAGACCATCAAGGAACTTATTCATGAGAAATTCGGCGACGGCATCATGAGCGCGATCGATTTCTCCATGGATATCGACAAGGAGGAGAGCCCGGCCGGTGACCGGGTGCGGGTCACCATGAGCGGGAAGTTCCTGCCCTACAAGAGCTGGTGAGACGGTTCTGTAGTGGGCTGACGATTTTAAACAGGTAACTCGAGCAATTCGATTACTCCGGTCATTGCGAGTACCCATAGGGCATAAAGGGCCGCCCTGCGTACCCAAAGGGCATAAAGGCGTTCTGCGCTCGCAAGCTCGCTTGTGCCACGTCGCTTCGCTTCCATAGAACCCCTGCGGGGTTCGTCATGGGTACCCCACCCTGCGGGTCTGGGCATCGCAATGACGGATTAATCAGATATTCATAAGGACAAACGGAGCACAAAAAACATGCAGACATCCATTTCCGGTAATTGCGCGTCCGGGTTCATTGTCGCCTCACTGGTCACGACCGCCTGTGCAGCGGGTCCGGCGGCGGCCGACACCTTCACCGAAGCGCTCACGGGCGGCAAGGTCAAGGCCGACCTGCGCCTGCGCTATGAGTTGGTCGACCAGGACAACGCCCTGGACTCGGCCGACGGCCTGACCCTGCGTACCCGGCTGGGCTACAACACCGGCAGCTACAACGGGTTCGATGCCTATGTCGAGATGGAGAACAACTCGGCGCTGATCGAGGACTTCAACAGCGGTCCCGGTGGCAACGGCAAGGCGGGCTACTCGGTGATCGGCGATCCGGACGGCACCGAGGTCAATCAGGCTTATCTGGGCTACAGTGGGCTGCTGACGGAGACGACTGCGAAGCTCGGCCGCCAGCGCATCATCCTGGACAATGCACGTTTCGTGGGCAATGTCGGCTGGCGCCAGCGGGAGCAGACCTATGATGCCGTGCGCCTGACCAGCCAGGCATTACCCGGGCTGAGTTTCAACTATGCCTACATTGATAATATCCGGAACATCTTCGGGGCCGACGTGGATATGAACAACCACATCGTCAATCTCGGCTATTCCGGATTCGAGTCGGTGACACTGGGTGCCTACGGCTATTTCCTCGCCTATAACGGCAGCGCCGCGGCGCGGGCGGCCTCCAGTCAGACACTGGGTGCCTTTGTCGACGGCAGCTACGACCTGGATGGCTTCAGGCTGCTCTACCGCGCCGAGTATGCCGAACAGTCCGACTACGAGGACGGCAGCAGCAGCATCGATGCCGAGTACATGCATCTCATCCTCGGCGCGACAGCCGGTGGCATCACGGGCAAGGTCGGCTACGAGGTCATGGGCGGCGACAACTTCAGTGGCTTCGAGACCCCGCTGGCGACCAAGCATGCCTTCAACGGCTGGGCCGATGTGTTTCTCAATACGCCGGCAGCGGGACTGGAGGACGCCTATGTCCTGCTCGGCGGCAAGCTGATGGGAGCGAAGCTGCTGGCGGTCTACCACGACTACCAGGCCGAGCAGGGCGGCGGCGGGGATTACGGCACCGAGTTGAACCTGCTGGCGGCGAAGTCCTTCGGCAGGCACTACAGCGCCGGCATCAAGTACGCCGACTACGACGCCGACGGCTTCGGAGTGGACACCGAGAAGTTCTGGATCTGGGCTCAGGTCAGTTTCTAGACCACGCAGCTGAGCAGGGGGCCGCCCCCCCCTGCCTCAGTGCGAAGTACTGCTTCGCGCCGGGAAGTTTTCCTTCTGTCACCTCAACTGCCTGACCCTCCTCATTATCCTGCCTCTGCAGCTGCCCGCCAGCTTCGCTGTGCCCCTTCTGTGTTGATGTAACGAATTGATTTCTAACTCGACTGTCGGTGGCACGCATGATGCGTACTCCGTGCCGGGCGCGGCCGGATTCTCCGCCGCGTTTCAGCCCGACAACATGAAGGAGTGCGAGATGGCTACATTGAAGGACGAACTGACCCAACGTACCGAACAGTTTGATCACTGGGCCACGCGCCGGCGCTATGGGCCCGATGGCCCGAACAACCGGCGTCTGTGGGTGCTTGCCTGCATGGACGAGCGCCTGCCCGTGGATGAAGCGCTGGGGATACGGGTCGACACCCCGGTCGGCGGCGGCGATGCACACTGCTTTCGCAATGCCGGAGGCATCGTGACCGAGGATGCGATCCGCTCGGCGATGCTGACCTGCAATTTCTTCGGAACCCGGGAGATCGTCATTGTCCAGCATACCCAGTGTGGAATGCTGTCCGCCAACGCGAAAGACCTGGAGGCGGCCCTGCGTGACAAGGGTGTGGACCCGGACAACCTGACGCTTGATCCCACCCTGCCCGAACTCAAGCTCGACAAAGGCGGATTCGCCAAATGGATCGGCATGATGGACGATGTCGATGTGACCTGTATGAAGACGGTGGAGGCGTTCAGAAATCACCCCCTGATCCCAAAGGATGTCACGGTCAGCGGTTGGGTCTGGGAGGTGGAGACCCGACGTCTGCGCGCACCCACCCAGGAGGCCGAGGCCCGCGCCCGCACCGATGTCACCTCCAGTCAGTTCGGTGTCAAGGACAAGCAGCCGGGACGCTGGAGTTGATCCGGTATCACCACCGATGAGGGAGGTGGATCATGCCCCTGTACGACTACTGTTGTGACCGCTGCGGGTTGCAGTTCGAATGCCGCCATTCCCTGGCTGCGCAGCCGCCGCCGTGTCCGCACTGCGCCGGAACCGTGCATCGGATCCTGGTGTCCGCCCCTGCGGTGCATGGGCGCATGGCGCAGGGGCGGGAACAGGCGGCCCGTTCGCTCGAGTCCCCGCGCCATGGCCCCGGCTGTCCCTGCTGTCATTGAATCAACCGCTGCGGTCCGGGGATGCGGCTGCGTCCCCGGCGCCGGGCGATCCGGTGAACTATAGTTGCAGGGACACGGATCGACCGCGGGAGGCGGGTATGTGAGGCAATACCACCAAGCCACTGAATCCGGTGTCGTTTCTACAGGCCTTCATCACCCAGAGCCTGAAGGTCGGGGCGCGGGGCTGTACCGATCCGGATGCCGGCATGAATCACTACATCGAACAGGTCGGGCTGGCCGCGAGTCACTGCCTGGAGGAGAGCGCGCGCACCACGCTCGGCTACCAGCAGGCAATCGGGCCGGAGCAATATGCCGATGTGATCATCAACCTCAAGAATCAGATCGGCGGGAATTTCTCACGCGCCTCATCCGAACCGGGCGTGGTACGCGTCGTGAACACGCGCTGTCCCTTCGGCGAGAGCGTGCGTTCCGCGCCGGAATTGTGCCGTATGACGGCCAGTGTCTTTGGCGGGATCGCCGCACGCAATTTCGGTTATGCCAAGGTGGAGCTGCGCAAGCGCATCGCCACCAATCATGACTGCTGCGATGTCTGTGTCTACATCGATCCGCAGGTTGCGCAAGACAAGCCGGGCGAGGAGTACCGCTGCGAGGGCCGGACCATTGTCTCGCGCTCCAGCACGGCGCAGGTGCGATCCCGGATCGAGGCCAGGCTGCGCGAGACCTGGTGTCCCGAACCGAGCGCGAATCGGGACGAGCAGCCGCGCCTGCCGCCGTCGATCGTGGCTGAATCAGCGGCCATGCGGGCTGCGCTTGAGGCCGTCGAGATCGTTGCCCCCACCTGTGCGACAGTGCTGGTGACGGGGGAGACCGGCGTGGGCAAAGAGGTGATAGCACGTGCCATCCATGCCATGAGTCCGCGCTCCGCCCGTGAACTGTTGGCAGTGAACTGCGGCGCCATTCCTGAAAATCTGGTCGAAAGCACCCTGTTCGGACACGAGAAGGGCGCATTCACCGATGCCTACAATGTGCACCATGGCTGTTTCGAGCGCGCTGATCGTGGAACCCTGTTTCTGGACGAGATCGACTGCCTGCCCGTTTCCGCGCAGGCGCGGCTGCTGCGCGTGCTTCAGGACGGACGCTTCGAGCGCGTCGGTGGCCGGCATACGCTGCATGCCGATGTGCGCATCATTGCAGCATCCAACCAGGATCTGGATCGTGCCGTGCAGCTGGGGAACTTCCGGCGCGACCTGTATTATCGCCTGAACGTGGTGCCGATCCGTCTGCCGCCGCTGCGTGAACGCATCGATGACATCCCGCCGCTGGTGCAGCATTTTCTGCGCCGTTTGTCGGAAAAGCACGCCATGCCGGCGAAGACGCTCAATGACAACGCCTGGGCCGCCATCATGCAGTACGACTGGCCGGGCAACCTGCGTGAATTGGAGAACGGGCTGGAACGTGCCTTCCTGTTCTCGCGCGGCCCGGTCATCGAGCGGGTGGAAGTGGCGGGTTCCGGAGCGGATCATACCGATCGGGGTGCCATGGACAGTCTGAAGACGGTACGTCAGCGGGCGGTGCAGCAGGCCGAGTCCGAGTTCATCGTCGATGCGCTGAA
>PABG01000049.1 GCA_002699185.1 Gammaproteobacteria bacterium
CATCAGCAGCAGGAAGGCCAGGACCATGTTGATCTCGGACAGCCGCTTCACACCCTTGTCCACGCCGGCCACGATGGAGATGACCGCGATGGCGGTAATCCCCGTGATCAGCAGCACCAGCGTGGTGTCGCCGCTGCCGAGCCCGAACAGGTGATTCAGCCCGGAGGCGGCCTGCTGGGCGCCGATCCCCAGCGAAGTGGCCAGCCCGAACAGGGTGGCGAACACTGCCAGGATATCGATGACATGCCCCGGCCAGCCCCAGACGCGCTCGCCCAGCAGCGGATAGAAGATCGAGCGCACGGTGAGCGGCAGGCCCTTGTTATAGGCGAAGATCGACAGCGACAGGGCCACGATGGCGTAGATCGCCCACGGATGCAGGCCCCAGTGGAAGATGGTGGCGGCCATGGCCAGCCGGGTGGAACCGGCCGGGTCATCGGCCGCCGCCCCCAGCGGGGCCCAGTCGGTACGCACGCCGTCCTCACCGATGCTGGTGCCGCCGAAGGCGGTGCCGTAATGACTCAGCGGCTCGGATACGCCGTAGAACATCAGGCCGATGCCCATGCCGGCGGCGAACAGCATGGCGAACCAGGAGGGGCGGGAGAAATCCGGCGTCGCCTTCGCTCCGCCGATGCGGATGCTGCCCAGCGGTGACAGGATCAGGCCCAGACACAGAAGCACGAAGATGTTGCCGGCGAGCAGGAAGAACCAGGTCATGTGACTGTTGATCCAGTTCTTGATCCCGTCGAAGACCGTGGTCGACTGCTCGGGCAGCGCCAGGGTGAGCACGACAAAGGCGAGGATCACCAGCGAGGAGACGGCGAAAACCGCGCCGTGGATATCGATATTCACCCCGAGCGGGCTGGCCTGGTAGTTGTCCTGACCGATCTTGTAATCGGTGTCGATCAGGTTGGCGGCGCCCTCGGGCGCGGGCACGCCGGTGGGTTCGCTCAAATTCTCCGGGGATTCTTCGGGTGTATTGGCCACGGGATTCTCCCTTGAATATCGTTTGTTATTCCGCCACATCCGGCCGGACGAGAAACACGGATGCCTGGGTATGCGCCGCTATCTTGCTGCCATTGGCCGGCATGATCGCATCGAGATGCTTGGGCAGGTGCGTGGCCATGATCACAAGGTCGGCACCGGTGTCCCCGATCGCCTGGATCAGGATATCGTCCAGGTCGGTCACCGGGTCGTGGCTGTTGTAAACGCGCGCGCTGGGCTCATGTCCGTTGTCCGGGGCATGCTGGTGAGCGAATTCCCTGAGCTTCTGCTCGTATTCATCAGGAGTGCGCGCCACCGAGCTGGGTTGGGAGGTCGTCACGCCGACATAGCTGAGCGCCGCATCGTAGTGCCGCGCCAGATCGGCTGCGACAGTGAGTGATTTTTCCAACGCATTCAGATGCGCAAGATCCACCGGCACCATGATCCTGTTGAACATGAAGGGGCTCCTCTTGCAGTTATCCAGGTTATGAGTTTTCGGCCGGACGGTTCTCCCTTGAGAGCTGCCAGCAGGGACGCGTTCGAGAAATTGTTGTGCAGTTTAACGATTGTTATTGATTGGGAGTGTAGCAGGTTAACCTGAAACATAAATATTCCACAGCGGCCGGTCAACAGGGCGTCCCGGGCGCCGGAAAAATGGCCGGGTCACACTGCCCCCCGGGCGCCCCTGCCCTGAGCGCCGGATCCTGCCGGTAGTAGAGCACGAGCTGCCGATAGACCTGCGGGAATTCATGCCGCAATACAGCCGGGGCCTCGAAGAAATACTCACTGGCAACGGCGAAGAACTCCGCCGGGTCCTCCGCCGCATAGGGGTCGACCAGCGTCTCCCGTCCCTGCCCGACCTGTCGCAGCAGCTGCTCGAAGGCCGCAGTGAAGACCTCCGACCATACCTGCACGGACATGCCGCGATGCAGCGGCGGCAGTCCGTTGGCGCTTCCGGTCTGCATATCCAGCTTGTGCGCAAACTCATGGATGACGACATTGGTCCCGGGGCCATGAGGCGAAGCTCCCGGGGCGGCATCCGCCCAGGACAGCACGACCGGACCGCCATCCCAGGACTCGCCCGCCAGTTCATGCCGGCTGCTGTGCACCAGCCCGGCCTCGTCAGTCTCCTCGCGCGGGGCAACGAAGGTGTCGGGATAGAGGATGACGGTGGACCAGTCACGATAAGGATCCAATTCCAGATTCAGGATCAGCAGGCAGGCCTGTACCGCGACGTGCAATGCCATGGCCGGCGTCACCTCGAGACCGCGGGCGCCATAGAAATCCTTGTCATGCAGGAACAGGGTGGTCAGTTCGCGCAGCCTCTCCCGCTCGCCGGCCTCCAGCCCCTGCAGCACGGGCAGCGCTGCGGTGACTTCACGCCACAGCGAATCCGCGATCGCATGACGCCGGAGGACCCGCCGGCGCCTCCAGCTTTTCAGTTGCTGCAGCATCCACCCGCCTTTCCATAACGTTACAGCCCCTGTTCCGGATCGGAACACAAACACCGGGGATGGTTCGATTGTGTCCGGTCGACCCTTGATTATCAACTGGATAATCGACTGGCACGGGCCTTGCCCATCGCATCGGAAGCTTCGTATTCGATACAACAACGACTACCGATGCATGGCCATCGGCAAGGGGGACCCATGGCCTGGAACCATCTGCTGTTTTACCGCTGGATCGCCTTCAACCTGGTCGGGGCCGCGCTGCTGCTGGTATTCAGCGTGCAGGGCCTGGTGGGACCGGTATTCAACTCCGACAGTTCCCGCCTGACCTATGTCATCGCCGCCCTGTTCGTCTACGGCATGGTGCTGTGCGGCTATCGGGTATGGAAGACCAGCCGCGAGATCGACGCCGTCAAGCAGGGCGGCAGGGGCAAGCTGCGCGATTTCATCGACCTCAGTGCGCACACTGACCGCGAAAGCGTGAAGGAGGCCTTCGAAATCAAGCTGCTCGCGCGCATCGCCTTCGTCAAGTACATCGCCACCAGTCTGGTCACGCTGGGCCTGCTCGGCACGGTCATCGGCTTCATCCTGGTGTTGACCCAGGTGCCGGCCAACGCCGTGGGCGACAGTTCCCAGGTGGGCAAGCTGGTAGCGGTGCTCACCAACGGCATGGGCGTGGCGCTGTATACCACCCTGGTCGGCGCGGTGACCAACCTGTGGCTCAACGCCAACTACACCATGCTGCGCACCGGCGTGATCAACCTGATCGCGGCCATCCTGGAGTCGGCCGAGCCGGAAGCGGCCGCATGAGCAAGCACTTCTCCTTCGCCGCCGAGGCTGAGGACGATTCCGACGTCGTCTTCCGTGATGTCATCACCCTGGCCCTGCTGGGTTTCATCGCCCTGGTAGTCATCCTCCTGCCGCACATCAATCCGCCGGAGAAGAAGCGCACGGAGCAGGAGGTTGCCGCTCCCGGCAACGTCATGATCGAGGCCCGCTGGGATGACGACATCGACGCCGATGTCGATCTCTGGGTGCAGGGTCCGCAGGACCGGCCCGTGGGCTATTCCAACCTGGCCGGGGAGGTCTTCAACCTGCTGCGCGACGATATCGGCTTTCGCAATGACGTCTCGCAGCTGAACTACGAAAACGCCTACTCGCGCGGCATCGTGGAAGGCGAATACACGGTCAACCTGCACATGTACTTCAACCGCGCCGACAGCTGGCCGGTTCCGGTCACGGTGCTGGTCTCGACGGTGAAGCCATCCGGCACCACCCGCACCACCCGCCAGATCCTGGTCAGCGACGTGGAACTGCGTCAGCTGGGCGAGGAGTTGACGGTGTTCAACTTTCAGCTGGATGCAGACGGCGAACTGGTGGACGGCAGCGTCAATTCAGCGCCGAGAAAACTGGTCACCGCGCCCACCGGCGGCTACAACTTCGATGCCTACAAACAATGATGAATTCTCACCTCACCGCCCTGCTTGTCGCCTACCTGCTGCTGTGCCTGGGCTATGCCCTGTTCTCGCTCAAGACCACGCGCAGCCCCCTGTTCCGGGGGGTCAGCCTGATATACCTGGGCGTCTCGGTCGGGCTGGCGCTGTATCTCTACAACCAGCTGCTGTCGCAGCCGCGTCCGCTCAGCCAGGAATTCTTCAGCGACGCCGAGGAGGCGGTGGTGCTGGCCACCCATCCGCGCAGCGGCGAGGCCATCTATCTCTGGCTGCAGCTGCCGGACAACCCGCAGCCGGCCTACTACGTCATGCCCTGGTCCGGCCAGGCCGCCGAGGAACTGGAGATATCACAACGCGAGGCGCGTGAACGTGGCGGCAGAGTGGTGATGAACGGCCCCTTCAACCAGGACCGCCGCCATGGACTGCGGGCCGAGGAAGAGGAGCGCATCTTCTTCCCGGCCGTGCCGCCGCGCCCGCCGCTGAAGGAAGGGGAGACCGACAGCGCGCCTGTCGCGCAGCGTTTCGAGCGATCGGAGTGAATATCCACGCGCAGTATCAGACCAAACCACACTGGAGGAAAACAATGAAAGACAAGATCCTGTACACCCCGGGCGATGCCATGGAGCTGATGAAAACGGACAAGGTCATGCTGATCGACATCCGGGACAGCGACGACTATGCCGAGAGCCACATCCAGGGCGCAGTCAATCTTCCGGACCTCTTCTATTACCTGGCCGAGACCACGCCGGAAGGACTGGAGAAGCTGCACGAGCACTTCCGCCAGCAACTCTCCGAGATCGGACTGACCCCGGACACCACCGCCATCGTCTACGAGGATGCCTACGACAGCCGCTACGGCGGTTCCTGCCGCGGCTACTGGCTGCTGCGTTACCTGGGCCATGCCAGGACCGGCGTGCTCGACGGGGGCTTCAGCGCCTGGCTGGAGGAAGGCCTGCCCGCCGATGCAGAGCCGGTGCCGACCACGCCGGTCGACTTCGTGATCGACGCGCAGCCGGAGATGCTGGCGACGCGCGACGAGGTGCTGAACAGCCTGGACAGGCCGGATGTCAAGCTCCTGGACATCCGCGACCGGGTGGAATGGGACGCAAAGAGTTCTTCACCCTATGGTGTGGATTTCGCCCCCCGCAAGGGCCGCCTGCCGGGTGCGCGCTGGATGGAGTGGTACAGCTTCCTCGAGCGCGACGGCCAGATCCCGTATTTCAAGTCGCCCGACAGGATCCGGGCCCTGTGCGCCGAGTACGGACTCTACCCCGAGGACAACATCATTATCTACTGCTTCAAGGGGGCGCGTGCCTCCAACACCTATGTTGCACTGAAGGAAGCCGGCTTCCAGAAGGTACGCAACTATTTCGGATCCTGGAACGAATGGTCGCGCGATCCCCGGCTGCCCGCCAACGAAGAGGTGTTCGGCTGAGCCGGCCGCTGTCCGACTCTCTGCAACCACCGGCGGCGCACAGGGCTGTATCGGTACGCCGCCGGTTCCTCCCGCCTGCTGACTGAAATACCCGGTCATTACCCCGTCCGGGCCGATCAGGCTGCGGCTGCCGGTCGGTCGTGGTGGTGATAATGGTTTGCATACTCAATTCTGTCTGCGGGCAACTGTAAGCCCGGCAGCGGATCTGTGTGCTAGGATATCCCTGCCAGTCAGCAAGTAAAGGGAGTCCGGGCTTGCCCTATCGTCTCGTCCTGCTGTTGTCTCTGTTCATCCTCGCTCCGACCCTGTACGCGGAGGCCGAAATCGAGCGCATCCGACTCGGCGACGGCATCGATATGGACCTGCGCCGTTTCAGCGCCGAGGGTGACACCCTGCTGCTGGGCTTTCCCTGCGATCTGGGCATGGGCCGGGCCGAGGCTCAGGCCGGAGAGGTGCTCTCGCGGCGCGGGATCGAGGTCTGGATGGCGGATCTGCTGGGGGCGCATTTTCTCCCCATCGCGCCCAGCAGCATGCGCAGCCTGGAAGGTCGTGAAGTGGCCCGGCTGATCCGGCATGCCGTGGAAACCACCGACAAGCGCATCATCCTGATCGCCAGCGGCTATGGTGCCGTGCCCGCGCTGCGCGGTGCACGCATGTGGCAGGCCGAACGCCCGGAGGACACCCGGCTGGGCGGCGCCATCCTGTTCTATCCCATGCTCAATGCGCACAATCCGCAGCCCGGTCAACCACTGGAATACCTCGAGGTGGTGCATCACACCCGCCTGCCGGTCATCGTCATGCAGCCGACCAATACCCCCACCCGCTTCTGGGTCGACAAGCTCAAACACACCCTGGAGCAGGGCGGCAGCCGGGTACGGGTGGAACTGCTGCCGGGCGTGCGCGGTCACTTCTACGACCGCGAGGACGCCACCGAAGCGGAACGCGCCATGGCCCGGCGCCTGCCCGAACTGGTGGAACAGGCGCTGCAACAACTCAAGCAGATGGAGGCCCCATGATCCTGCGATTGTTCGTCCTGATACTGGCACTGACCGCCCCGCCGCTATCGGCCAGCGAGTTGATGGAATACCGCGGCGAGCCGCTGCCCGGGTTCACGCTGCAGGACCTGCAGGGGCAGGCACACAGCCTGGAGGAATACCGCGGCAAGGTGGTGATGGTGAACTTCTGGGCCACCTACTGCCCGCCCTGCATCAAGGAAATGCCTTCCATGCAGCGGCTCAGTGACAAGCTCGGTGAGGAGCGGTTTGCCATCCTGGCGGTGAACATGGCTGAGCCGCGCAGCCAGGTCGAGGGTTTCCTGGACCGGCATGCGATCGAGGTCGATTTCCCGGTGCTGCTCGACCCTGACGGCACGGTGGTCTCGCAGTGGATGATCACGGCCGTGCCGACCACCTTCATCCTCGATCCCGAAGGCAGGATCCGCTACGGCCTGTTCGGCGGTCTGGAGTGGGACAAGCCCGAGATCGTCGACACCCTCAGCGGGCTGATGCACTGAGCCCGGCCGGCGGGGCTGAAGCAGCACCGTCCGGGCTCTATAATCAGACGGGCGGGCACCGCCCCGGGGATCCGCGGCCGCAGTCTCAGCGACGCCCCGATCGCAACAGAGGCGGGAATACCTGCAGCCACTGATTCGTCTCTACCTTACAAGCCGCGCGGTATGCAGCGCTCGCCCGGTGCCGCGCACGACAACAATATACACCACAAAACCACCAGCAATACAAGGAGTTGACACTATGCGCATGACCCACACCACCTCTGCTTTCGCCCTCGCCGCCGGCCTGGCCCTGGGCAGTGCCCTGCCCCTGACCGCGGTTGCCGGCTCGGTCGACAAGGCCCTGGATCAGGCCGCGACCGCCATTGCCGAGGCCAAGTCCAACGACTGGATCTGGCGCGATACCGAAAAATTCTTCAATGCGGCTCAGGAAGCCGCCAGGAAGGGCAACAAGGACGAGGCCATGAAGCTGGCCACCAAGGCCCGCGAACAGGCCGAACTGGCCGTCAAGCAGTATCGGCTGGAGCAGGAGATGGACCGCAGTCTCTGATCCGGACACTGTCTGCAGACAGAACCTTTGCGCCCCGGTCCAGGCCGGGGCGTTTTCGTTTCCGGGCCGCCGCTTGCGCGGCTCATTGATCGATGCGAAGGTTGCGGGGTTGCCACCGATTGAGGCAGGTCGCCGCGACTATCGTCCGTGTCCCCATCCTTTCAGACCCTTCGCTGGTTGCTCACCGGCCGCGTCCAGGGCGTGGGCTTCCGTCCCTTCGTCTATCGTCTGGCGCTCGAACACGGCATTCAGGGCTGGATCCGCAACCGCTCCGGCCAGGTCGAGATCCTGGGCCAGGGCGAGTCCGGGCGGCTGGCCCGGTTCGAACAGGCCCTGACCGCCCAGGCCCCGCCGGCCGCCGCACCGCGCATCGCCGCCCGCGAGTCGCTCGCCTGGCAGCCGCTGAAGGATTTCCGTATCGAGGCCAGCCGGTCCGATGCCCGGCCCCGGATCCATATCCCGCCCGATCATTTCGCCTGTCCCGAGTGCCTGGCCGAGATCCGGGATCCGGCCGACCGCCGGCATCACTATCCGTTCAACAACTGTACCCAGTGCGGGCCGCGCTATACCCTCATCCGCGCCCTGCCCTATGACCGTCCCAACACCACCATGGCCGGCTTCGAGCTGTGCCCGGCCTGTGCGGCCGAATACCGCGACCCGGGCAACCGGCGCTTTCACGCCGAACCCATCGCCTGCCCCGACTGCGGCCCCTGGTTGAGCTACCGGCCTGGCGGGGCCACGGCCGCTGCCGCCGAACGCGAAGCGGCGCTGTCGGCCGCGGCAGCAGCGCTGCGCGATGGCGCCGTTCTGGCAGTCAAGGGGATCGGCGGTTATCACCTGATGTGCGCCGCCGACGACGCAGCCGCCATTGCGCGGCTGCGCGCCCGCAAACCGCGGCCGCACAAACCGCTGGCCGTGTTGTTTCCGGATGACGAAACCCTGCTGCAGCGGGAGGTCAACTGCAGCCGGGAAGCCCTGACCCGCCTGCGCAGCCCGCAGCGGCCGATCCTGCTGCTGCCGCGCGCAGCGCAGGCCACCCTGCCGGAGGCACTGGCGCCCGGGCTGCGCGAACTGGGGGTGATGCTGCCCTGCTCCCCCCTGCACAGCCTGCTGCTGGAGGCGGTCGGCGCGCCGCTGGTCGCCACCTCGGGCAATCTCAGCGGCGAGCCGGTGCTGACCGACAACGCCGAGGCGGATACCCGGCTGGCCGGGATCGCGGACGGGTTCCTGCATCACAACCGGCCCATCCAGCGCCCGGCCGATGACAGCGTGCAGCGGCCAATTGCCGGTGCCGTGCGCCCCCTGCGGCTGGGCCGCGGCGAGGCGCCACTGGAGTTGGAACTCCCCCGTCCCGTACCCGAACCGCTGCTCGCCGTGGGCGCCCACATGAAGAACACACTGGCGCTGGCCTGGGACCGGCGCCTGATCGTCTCGCCCCATATCGGCGACATGGGCAACCGGCGCAGCCTGAGCGTGTTCGAACAGCTGGTCACGGACCTGCAGACACTCTACGGCGTGCGCGCCGCACGCCTGCTGTGCGACGCCCATCCCGATTACACCACCCACCGCTGGGCGCGTGAGACACAGCTGCCGGTCACACCGGTATTCCATCACCATGCCCACGCCAGTGCCCTGTGCGGCGAGCACGGCATCGACACGCCCTGCCTGGTCTTCACCTGGGACGGCACCGGCTATGGCGCCGACGGCAGTCTGTGGGGCGGTGAGGCCTTCTATGGCCGGCCCGGCCACTGGCGGCACCTGGCCCGCCTGCGCCCGTTCCGTCTGCCCGGGGGCGACCGCGCCGGACGCGAGCCCTGGCGGGCGGCGGCGGCCCTGTGCTGGGAAAACGGCGTCGACTACACCCCGCCGGCACCGGCGCCGGACCTGCTGCGACAGGCCTGGCAGCGCGGCCTGAACGCCCCGGCGACCAGTGCCGCCGGCCGCCTGTTCGACGCCGCCGCCTGCCTGACCGGACTGCTGGAGACGGCCAGCTATGAAGGCCAGGGGCCGATGTGGCTGGAACAGGCGGCTGCGGACTGCCCGGGCGAGGCGCTGGCACTGCCGCTGACCACCGACAGCCTGCCCTGGCAACTCGACTGGACCCCCCTGCTGCCCCGCCTGCGTGACACCGCCCGGCCCAGCGCACAGCGCGCCGCCGATTTTCACGCCAGCCTGGCCGGCGCCATCCGTGACCTTGCCACGCATGCGTCCGCAACACATGCCTTCACCCATGTCGGCCTCACCGGCGGGGTGTTCCAGAACCGCCTGCTGACCGAACTGGCGCAGAGCCGGTTGCAGGACGCAGGCTTCCAGGTCTTGCTCTGCAGGCAGCTGCCCTGCAATGATGCCGGCATCAGTGCGGGGCAGGTGTATGATTACCTCGGGAGTCAGCGCGGAGATGATTAAGGACGCTCTGGTCGATCCGTCATCCCGGCGCAGGCGGGGATCCGGTAACTGCAGCGGTATATGGATTTCCGCCTGTGCGGGAATGACGCTTTATCAGCGTAGCCATATATCCTGCCCCCTGATCAGGCATATCTAACAGGATTATGAACGACGATACCTACATCTCCCTCGCCCACGGCAACGGCGGCCGCTTCATGCGCGAGTTGATCGAATCCGTGTTCCAGCGTCACCTCGGCAATCCGGCGCTGGATGTGCAGGCCGATGCCGTGAGGCTGCAGCTGGGTGATGCACACTGTCTGTTCACCACCGACGGTTTCACCGTCCAGCCGCTGGAGTTCCCCGGCGGTGACATCGGTTCCCTGGCCGTGCACGGCACCACCAACGATCTGGCCGTGGCCGGTGCCGAACCGAAATACCTCAGCCTCAACGCCTTCATCGAGGAGGGACTGGAACTGGCGCTGCTGGACCGACTGATCGCCAGCCTGGCCGCGGCGGCACGGGACATCGGGGTGCAGGTGGTGGCCGGCGACACCAAGGTGCTGCGCCGCGGCGAGGGCGGCGGCCTGTACCTGGCCACCACCGGCATCGGCCTGGCCCTGCCCGGCCCGGCGCTGGGCCTGGACCGGATCCGCGCCGGCGATGCGGTACTGGTCAGCGGCCCGGTGGGCGATCACGGCATTGCGGTCATGCTGGCCCGCGAGCAGTTCGGCCTGCGCGGCGAACTGCGCTCGGATGCCGCCAGCGTGCTGCCGCTGACCCGCGCCGCGCGCGATCTGGACGGGCTGCGCTTCATGCGCGACCCCACCCGCGGCGGACTGGCCAGCGTCTGCCACGAGATCAGTCGCGCCACCGGCCTGGGTGTGCGCCTGCGCGAGGCCGAACTGCCGGTGCGCGATCCGGTACGGTCGGTGTGCGAAATGTTAGGTTATGACCCGCTGTACCTGGCCTGTGAGGGCCGGGTGGTGGCGGTGGTCGCCCCGGCGCAGGCCGATGCCCTGCTGCAACGCTGGCAGGCCCTGCCCGAAGGCCGGGAGGCGGCGCTGATCGGCACCCTGGAGGGCGGCGTCGACCGGGTGTTGCTGGAAACCGGCATCGGCGGCGAACGGCTGCTGGAGGAACTCGAGGACGACCCGCTGCCGCGGATCTGCTGAACCGACTCCAGGCACTCAGGCGTCACGCCCGCTCACCGCCGCGCGGCCTGCCGCAGAGGGATGAATCAGTCGGGGCCCGGCCGGGCGGATGACAGCCGGCCTGTCACGGCCCGCGCCAGCGCCGCACCGTGCCGGGCCAGCCAGTCGGCGGGATCGCACGCGGCCGCCGGGTTGGTCACCAGCCCCAGAATGGACAGCCGCGGCCGCAGGCCCAGCATCGCGGCCAGTTCGACCGTCTCGCGGATACCCAGACCATGAGACGACAGGGTCCCGGCCGCCTGCAACTCCTGCGGTGTCACCCAGCGCAGGGAAACATTCATCTCAGCTGCCGGTAAGGCATCGAGCAGGATGACCTGGTGCAGGCCATCCCAGTGCGGCAGCATGTCCGCCGGCGTGCGGCTGACATGCCAGCGGATGCCCTCGACGGCCGGATGTCCGGACAGGGCGGTGCGCAGATAATCAAGCGCGGCCCAGCCCAGGCCGTCCACGCCCTGGGCGGAGCCGACTCCGAAAATCCCTGCCTGCTGCCGTAAATGCGCCAAGCTTGACTCCGGTCAATGCGGCCTCCCGGCCGCGACGTAGGATGGCTGATATCAGCTGACACACATATTCGCGTCCGCATGTGGGCGCCGGGCCGGACCGCTGCATGAGCGCTACCGCATCCAGACTGGAGACTATCATAACTGCACTGCAGTCCGCCGACCGCTTCCCGCATCCGGTCGGCGACTTCCGCGTGATCGAAACCCATATCTCCTGTGTCCTGCTCACCGGCGGCATTGCCTACAAGTTCAAGAAACCGGTCGACCTCGGATTTCTCGATTTCAGCACCCTGGAACAACGCCGCGAGGACTGTGAGGTTGAACTGAAACTCAACCGACGCCTGGCCCCGGCGCTGTATCTCGATGTGGTCGCGGTCACAGGCACACCGGAAGATCCGCAGCTCGGCGGCACCGGGGCGCCGATCGAATATGCGCTCAAGATGAAGCAGTTCGACGATACGCGTCGACTGGACCGGCTCGCAGCTCGGGAAGAGCTCACTACCGACCACATCGACCAGCTGGCCGTGACCCTGGCGGCGTTTCACCGCAGCCTGCCGCCGGCGTCGCCGGACAGCGGCTACGGCAGCTTCGAGGGCATCGCCGAACGCATCCGCGAGAACTTCAATCAGATCGACGCCCGCATCGATGACCCGACCGTGCTGGCCGAGCTCAGACCGCTGCGGGAATGGTCCGAAACCCAGCTCGAGCAGCATCAGGACGACATCGAGCAACGTCGGCGCGAGGGTTGGATCCGGGAATGCCACGGCGATCTGCATCTGGCCAACATGGTCGACATCGACGGCCGGGTGGAGATCTTCGACTGCCTGGAGTTCTCTCCCGACCTGCGCTGGATCGACACCCTGAGCGAGATCGCCTTCCTGCTGATGGACCTCGACTATCAGGGGCACCACGACCTGGCCTGGCGCTTCATGAACGAATACCTGGAATACGCCAACGACTACATGGGGCTGTCGCTGCTCAACGACTACCGGGTCTACCGCGCCATGGTCCGGGCCAAGGTCGCGGCCATCGAGTGCGAACAGCATCGGGACGATGCCGAACGCGCCGAAGCGTCCCGTCACCAGCTGCTGCGCCATTTGAAACTGGCACGGGCCTATACCCAGGACCATGGCGCCACCCCCATCGTGCTCATGCACGGGCTGTCGGGCTCGGGCAAGAGCCGGCTGGCGCAGCAGCTGGCCGAGGCCTGCAACTGCATCCGCATCCGCTCCGATGTGGAACGCAAACGTCTGCTGGGCCTGTCCCCGCAGGACTCCACCCACGCGCAGGACACCGACGCCTACAGCCCCGAACTCACGCGCAAGACCTATCAGCGACTCCAGGCGCTGGCCTACGGCATTGTCGATGCCGGGCTGCCGGTGTTCGTGGATGCCACCTTCCTCAAGCAGGCACAGCGGCAGAACTTCCAGCGCCTGGCCCAGGTGGCCGGCATCCCGCTGGTGATCCTGGACGTGGCCGCACCCGAGCCCGTGCTGCGCCAGCGCATCCAGGCCCGCGCGCGCAGCGGCGGTGATCCTTCCGAGGCCGATCTGGCAGTACTCGATCAACAGCTGGCGCAGCAGGAACCGCTGACCGGGGACGAGCGCCGGATCAGTATACCCGTCGACACCTCGACCGATGTGGATGTGGAAAGACTGGTGAGCGAAATCCTGCAGCGGGCCCGGGCCTGAGTCGCTGGCTGAGTTGAGGCTGGATTCCTGCTATCCTGAGCGCGGAATCCATCAACCGGCAAGGGGACTCACATGGGCATCGAAGTCGGCGGCCTGCTTGGCCTGATCCTTCTCATCCTGGTCATCTGGGCCGTCGTCAGCACAGTCCAGAGCACCGCCTCCACCGGCGCCAAGGTGGCCTGGATCCTGGTGCTGCTCATTCTGCCGCTGGTCGGCTTCATCGTCTGGTTGCTGGTCGGACCCAAATCGGCCAGATAGAAACCGGCGGCGATTATTCAGCCATTGCTTCCCGGGCTTCCAGCAGCTGCTGCTTCAACGTACGCGCTGCCGGTCCGGCCTGCTCGAGGATCCTGTCGATCCGGTTGAAGTGCAGCAGCCGCACGCCGCTCGTGTCCGGCTTGATATAGATATCCGGCTTCCGGGCACGCATCCGCGCCGCGATGATGGATTGCTGCATGATCTCGAATGTACTGAAGACCAGGCGGTTCCATTCCACCTGATCCTGCCCGCCGCCCTGGCGTGAACCGGAAACGTCGATCGCGACGATCAGGGCATGCCGGCCTTCCAGCAGATCGAACGGCAGCGGGTTCGAAGTGCCGCCGTCGATCAGCAGCTGTTCATCACGCGGCACCGGGGCAAACAACCCCGGTACGGCCATGCTGGCCGCAATTGCTTCAAACAGGTCGCCCTGCTTGAGCACCACCATCTTCCCGCTCCAGTAATCCGTGGCGACGATCTCGAGCGGGATTTCCAGTTCCGCAAAGGTACGCGCCTCGATCTTCCCGGCCAGGAAGTCGAGAAAGCCGCCTGAGTCGATCAACCCGCCGTTGTCGATATCGATCTCGACGAGGTCGCTGAATGTCAGCCCGGCATCCGGCTCGGCCAGCCGGGACAGGGCATCCAGGCTGGAACCGCCGAACTCGGCGAAGATGCCACGGATCTGCTGCGCGCTCAGGCCCGCGGCATAGAGGGCACCGATCACCGCCCCGATGCTGGTCCCGGCAATGCGATCAGGGCGGATTGAAAGATCATCGAAGACCTGCAGCATGGCGATGTGCGCCAGTCCCCCTGCCCCGCCCGACCCCAGCGCCAGCCCGATGGACGGCCAGGGTGGCGGGGGGTCGTCATTGACCGCACCAATCCCGGGAGCGGCCAGCAGTGCCGCTGCGAACAGCAGGGCGAAACACAGACCGGCGCTCCGGGCCGCACGACCTGAAGCTGTAGCGGGCGACAACCGGTTCATGGGCAGGGCGCGGCGCGGGACTCAACGCCGCACGCTCAGGCGCAGGAAATGGGTCGCGCAGGAGATGCAGGGATCATAGTTGCGGATGATCATCTCGCCCTGGCGGCGCAGGCTGTCCTCGTCACGGTCCAGACCTGTGCGCGTGAGGCCTTCGCGCAGATCCTCCTCGATGCGGGCCTGGTTCTGGCTGGTGGGCGGGATGATGGTCACGGACTGCACCCGGCCCCGGTCGTCGAAACAGTAGCGGTGCCAGAGAATGCCGCGCGGCGCCTCGGTCACCCAGGCCGCCGTGCCGGGTCCGGGCGTGGCGTCCGCATACGGCCGCGACGGCCGGCGGTAGTCAGCCAGCAGCCGCAGGGCCTCGTCGATCGCATACAACAGTTCCACCGCCCGCGCGATGATGCTGTGATACATGTTGCGGCTGGGCAGTTCGATGCCGGCTGCGGCCAGCCGCCGGGTGAGTTCGCCCGGCAGCTGGTCGGCGTTGAGGTTCAGCCGCGCCAGCGGCCCGACCAGGTAGGGTTGGCCGTCCAGGTGGGCATGCAGGGCGGTGGAATGCGGCGCCTGGAATTCGCGGAAGTGCCTTTCGAAATCCTCCGGGTCCAGGTCATGCCGGGCGCTGGAGACGATGCGCCCGGCATTCATCGGATACTCCTGCGGATGGCGCATGGCGACATTGACGAAGTCCTGTTCGTCCGCCGGCAGTTCCAGGGTCAGCAGCCAGTCCAGCAGTGCCCCGGCCTCGACCCGCGCCTCGGTCAGCTCGCCGACCATGGCCGCGACCCGCTCCGGTTCGGGGGCGTGATGGAAACCACCCACCCGCACCCCGATGGGATGCACGGCGCGGCCGCCGAACAGGGCGATCAATTCATTGCCCAGTCCCTGCAGCCGCAGCCCGCGGCGCACCTCCCCGGGATAGTCGCGCGCCATGGCGGTCGCCGACTCGAAGCCGAGGAAATCCGGCGCGGCCAGCAGATGGATGTGCAGGGCATGACTCTGGATCCACTCGCCGCAGTAGAGCACCCGGCGCATGTTGCGCACCCAGGGCGTGACCTCCACCCCCCAGGCCTTCTCGTAGGCGTGCACCGCGCTCATCTGATAGGCCACCGGGCAGATGCCGCAGATGCGCGCCACCCGGTCGATCACCGCCTGGGCCTCGCAGCCCTCCAGGAACTTCTCGAACAGGCGCGGCGGCTCGTAGATCTCCAGCTTCAGCTCAGTGATGGCGCCGTTCTCGATGGCCAGATCCAGCGCGCCCTCGCCCTCCACCCGGGCCAGCACCGGCACCTTGACGGCGATTTTCTTAGCCCGCATTTTTCACCCCCCGTTCGTCGCGAGGCGGTTCCAGGGTGCGGAATGGCCGGCTTTCGCTCTGTCGGAGCGCGCAGGCATAGTTGACACTATGTCGAGCACTCCGACAGAGCGAAAGCCGGCCAGGGCGTGCCCTGGGGCCGTCGCAGTAGAAAGGGGGTGAGAAATGCGGGCTGGACTCGCTCATTTGCGATACCTGTTGCCGGCCGTGGTGAAGGGCTCGGTCTGACTGTTGATGCCGTGGTACTGCTCGCGCAGCTGCTCGGGCAGCAGCCCGAGGCCCTCGAACCAGTGCGACAGGGCATCGGTGTTGGGATTCTCGGCCGGTCCGTAGCAGGCATAGCAGCCACGCTCGAAGCTCGGGCACAGGGCGCCGCAGCCGGTGCGCGTCACCGGACCCATGCAGGGCGTGCCGTGCGCCACCATGACGCACACGGCCTGACGGCGCTTGCACTCCATGCATACCTTGTCCTGGTCCGGCGCCGGGGTGACACTGCTCAGGAGCGCACGCACCGCCCCCATGACCTGACGGGTGTTGACCGGACAGCCCCACAATTCCAGATCCACATGCACGGCGGATTTGATCGGGCTGGCGGTGGCCAGGCTGTCGAGGTATTCGGGCGAGGCATAGACCGCACTGTGCCAGGCATCGGCGTCGGTGAAGTTGCGCAGCGCCTGCAGTCCGCCTGCAGTGGCACAGGCGCCGATGGTGACGAGAAAGCGGCTGTTGGTCCGGATCTGCTGTATCCGCTCCAGGTCGTGGCGGGTGTTGAGGCTGCCCTCGATGAAGGCGATATCCACTGTCGCGTCCGCGTCCAGCATCCCGGCCTCGGCGAAGTGCACGATGTCGACCATCGCCGACAGGGTGAGCAGGTCCTCGCCCATATCCAGAAAGGCCAGCTGACAGCCGTCGCAGGAGCTGAACTTGTGCACGGCCACTTTCGGCTTGGCGGTTGCTTGATCCATCGTGGAATAACCCTTTCAGATCAGATAGCCACGGAAAACACGGAAAGCACGGACAATATCAGGGCAAGAAACTGTTCTGACCTGTTGACCCCCTTGCTCGTCATTCCAGCGCATGCCGGAATCCATAAACAGCAGCGGTCCGTGGATTCCGGCATACGCCGGAATGACGGGATGTATTTTGGGATGTTGATATTAATCACGTCCGTGCTTTCCGTGTTTTCCGTGGCCATTAATAATCTGTCCGTGCTTTCCGTGGCTATTATCATTCAAAACCCCTTCACCCCCAGCCGGTCGCTGATGTCGGGGTAGTTGAACACCGGCCCCTGGCGGCACAGGAAATCCTTCCCGTACTGGCAGTGGCCGCACAGGCCCACGGCGCATTGCATGTTGCGCTCCATGCTGAGCCAGATCGACTCTGCTTCGACACCCAGTTCCAGCAGCCGCCGGACGGCGGCGATCATCATCGGTTCGGGACCGCACAGCATGACGACGGCCTGCTCCACCGGCAGGCTCAACCGGTCGAACAGGTCGGTGACCAGGCCCACGTGCCAGTTCCAGCCGCTGCCGGCGACATCGGCGGCGAGCTGCACCTCGGTGTCCGGCCGTCCGGCCCAGGCCTCGTAGCGCTCGCGCCAGATCAGGTCGTCCATATGCTTCACGCCCTGGACGATGGCCAGGCGGCCGAAGCGCTCGCGCCGCTGCATGACATAGTTGATCACCGAGACCACCGGCGCGCAGCCCAGCCCGCCGGTGACCAGCAGCAGGTCCTGCCCGGCGGCGGCCTCCAGCGGCCAGCCGCGGCCGAAGGGGCCGCGCAGGCCCAGCCGGTCTCCGGGGCGCAGTGCGGCCAGCCCGTGGGTGACACGGCCGACGGCGCGCACCGTGTGCTGGATCTCGTCGTCGTGCTCGGGGTCGGAGACCACCGAGATGGGCACCTCACCCACCCCATAGAGATAGAGCATGTTGAACTGCCCCGGGGCAAAGCGGTAGGGCGCGGGTGCGGCCGGGTCGTCCAGCTTCAGTCCCAGGGTGAACACACTGGGGGTTTCCTGCACCCGACTCACCACCTCGGCCTGCCAGGGGACCTGCAGGGAGGTGTTCATGAGCCGGCCTCCGCCAGCAGGGCGCTGACCTCTTCGGTAATGTCGATGCCCACCGGGCACCAGGTGAGGCAGCGGCCGCAGCCCACGCAGCCGCTGCGCCCGTACTGGTCGTGCCAGCTGCCCAGCTTGTGGGTCAGCCACTGGCGATAGCGCGAGCGGGTGTCCGGGCGCAGGGTGATGCCATGAATATAGCTGTGGTTCTGTGTGAAGCAGGAGTCCCATTCCCGGTAATGGGTGGCGCTGCCGCCGTCCAGCGTCGGCACGTCGACCTGCTGGTGACAGAAACAGGTGGGGCAGACCGAGGTGCAGTTGCCGCAGCTCAGGCAGCGCTCGGCCACCTGCGCCCAGCGCGGATGCTCCCAGGCGTTGAACAGGTGATCACGCAGATTGCCGCCGGGCATGGCGCGCGACTGGACGGCGCGGGCCGCCTCGCGCTCGCGGCCGATCTGCGCCTGCTGCGCCTCGGTCAATGCCTGCAGCGGCAGCTGCTGCGCGATGGCCTCGCCTCTGCTGCTGGCGGCGCGCACGGCATAGCCCTCATCGAGTTCGTCCAGCGCCAGGTCGCAGTCATCCCCGGCTTGAGGGCCGTCGCCGGTGGACACACAGAAACAGCTGCTCGCCGGATGGGTACAGTTGACCGCCACCAGGAACAGGCCCTCGCGGCGGCGCGTATAGTAGGGGTCCGCATTGCCCGCGCGGAGAAAATGCTGGTCCTGCAGCGCCAGCGCGGCCAGGTCGCAGGCGCGCACGCCGATCACCGCCAGCGGCCGCGGCTCGGGCGCGGTGGACTGGAAATGCAAACGGCCCTCGCCGTCGCGCTCACTTCGCCACAGGGATTCGCGCGGGGCGAACAGGTGCGGCTTGAGCGCCTGCGGGCCGCAGGCCCAGGCGAAACAGCGCGGCGTGCCGGTTTCCCGGAGACGATACCGGCCGGGAGCCTGGGTCTCCTCCATCCCCTGCGGCAGATCGGAGCCGGTGTTCAGTTCGCGATACAGGATGGCACCAGCCTCGACCCGCGGGCCGATGCAGTCATAACCGGCCCCTTCCAGCGCCCGCAGCAGCGTGTCGAACGCCTCCCGCGGCAGGAAGCCAGGCCGGACCGGAGACGTAGCGCTGGCAGCCACCCGGGGCTAGCGTCTGAAGTGCCTGACCAGCAGGCCGCCCAGGCCGGCCACCAGTGCGACGCCGCCGACCAGGGGCAGGATATGATCCGGATGCGTGAGCCAGTGCAGCAGGCTGTCGCCGGGGGCGGTCGTCACGGCATGGCCCTCATGGGCATGGGTAGCCGTGGCCGTCACCAGTGACAGTATCGCGATCAGCCATTGCGTCATGGAGCGTGTCATCGTTTCACCTCGTTGCGTGCGAACTCGTGTAAAGGGATAGCGGGCAATTCCGGTGCCTGCAACCCTGTTTCAGCCGGGGTTGGACGGAACCTCGTCATTGCGAGGATGCCTTGACCCGGAGGGTAAGGTAGGCATGATGAACCCCGAAGGGGTTCTATGCCCGTAGTGACTCGGCAATCTCCAACCGGCTGCTCCTGCAGTACGAGATTGCCACGCTTCGCTCGCAATGACGGCCAGGTACGGGCCATTCGCCCTCCCCTGGCCGTCACCTTACTTTCACCTTGACCAGTTCCTCACCCTCCGGGTCGGTGACATGCACCGCGCAGGCAATGCAGGGATCGAAGCTGTGGATGGTGCGCAGGATCTCGATGGGCTGCTTCGGGTCGTGCAGCTTGTGTCCGGCCAGCGCGGCCTCGTAGGGACCGTCGTTGCCCTCGGCATCGCGCGGGCCGGCGTTCCAGGTGCTGGGCACCACGGCCTGGTAATTGGCGATCTTCTCGTCCTCGATCACGATCCAGTGCGCCAGCGCACCGCGCGGCGCCTCCATGAAGCCCACGCCCTGCGCCTTCTTCGGCCAGGTGGAGGGCTCCCATTTGGCTTCGTTGAAGGTCCTGACGTCGCCGGCCTTGATGTTGGCGATCAGGTTGTCGTACCAGGTGCCCATGGCGTCGGCGATGATCTTGGTCTCCAGCGTGCGCGCCGCGGTGCGCCCGAGGGTGGAGTACAGGCCCTCGACCGGCAGATCCAGCTTGTTCAGCGTCATGTGCACCAGATCCTTCGTCTGCTCGTGGCCGCGGGCATAGAGCATCAGCACCCGGGCCAGCGGCCCGACCTCCACCGGCTTGCCGCGCCAGCGGGGGGATTTCATCCAGGAATAGTCCTGTTCCACGTTGAGTTGATCGTAGGGCGGCTTGGGTCCGGTGTAGTCGAGCTCGGTCTCACCCTTGTAGGGGTGCAGGCCGACGTCCTTGCCATCCTGATACCTGTACCAGGAGTGGGAGACGAACTCCTGGATCTGGTCCTCGGCATTGAGGTCGACTTCATAGACGCGCGACAGGTCGCGATCCAGGATCACGCCGGAAGGGATCAGGTAGCTGGAGGGATCGTCCATGCCCTGCTCGGGGAAGTCGCCATAGGTCATGAAGTTGCCGATGCCCTCGCCCTGGAAGGCCCAGTCCTTGTAGAAGCCGGCGATGGCCAGGGTATCGGGCACATAGACCTGGTCGACGAAATCGCGCATGCGCTCGATGATGGTCTTCACCTTCTGCAGCCCGATGGTGTTGATGGCCGTGCCCTCGGCGCCGCCGCGGAAGCGGCGCTGGCGTCCGGCGCCGTCGCCGCCGGCGCTGATGGAGATGGCGGAAGGCGTACCGCCGACCAGGAAATTGGGATGCGGATTCTTGCCGCCGAAGATGGCGTGCAGCCGGGCCACGTCACGCTGCCATTCCAGCGCCTCCAGGTAGTGCGCCACCGCCATCAGGTTGGCCTCGGGCGGCAGCTTGTAGGCCGGATGCCCCCAGTAGCCGTTGGCGAAGATGCCGAGCTGGCCGGATTCGACGAAGTTCTTCACCCGTTTCTGGATGTCGCTGAAATAACCGGGCGAGGATTTGGCGTAGTTGCTCAGCGACTGCGCCAGCTCCGAGGTCGCCTTCGGGTCGGCCTTGAGTGCGGAGACCACATCGACCCAGTCCAGGGCGTGCAGGTGATAGAAGTGCATGACATGGTCGTGCACGTACTGGGCTGCGATCATCAGGTTGCGGATCAGCTGGGCGTTGGGCGGGATCTGATAGTCCAGCGCATCCTCCACCGCCCGCACCGAGGCGATGCCGTGCACCAGGGTGCAGACACCGCAGATGCGCTGGGCGAAGGCCCAGGCGTCGCGCGGGTCGCGCCCGCGCAGGATGATCTCGATGCCGCGCACCATGGTCCCGGAACTGTAGGCCTGGGTGATGGTTCCATCGGTATCGGTCTCGGCCTCGATGCGCAGATGACCCTCGATGCGGGTGATGGGATCGACGACGACGCGTTCTGCTGTCATGTCAGGGTCCTTTTAACTGGTGAATAATTAATGGCCACGGAAAACACGGAAAGCACGGACAATACCCAATGCTGAAGTGCGTAGGTCGGGTTAGCCCGTCAGGGCGTAACCCGACACATAGCCCGCATCGCTTGTCGGGTTACGCTTCGCTAACCCGACCTACGTGTTTTATGACTAGTTCATTGTCCGTGCTTTCCGTGTTTTCCGTGGCTATCGATCTTCATTTCTTCTCCGGCAGATACTCCGCCAGCAGCTCGGTCAGACCGACCACCTCGATGTCCTCCATGTGATTCTCCTCCAGCCCTTCCTCGAGCATGTTGCGGCAGTTGGAGCAGGCGGTGACCAGCTTCTCCACCTGCAGCCCGTCGAGCTGTCTCTTCTTGCGGCTGAAGACCTGGGCGCGCAGCGGATTGGCGCGCTCGTTGGCGCTCACACCGCCGCCACCGCCGCAGCACCAGTTCATCACCCCGGCATCGGGCATTTCGACGAAATCGTCAGCCACCATGTTGAGCAGGCTGCGCGGCTGCTGCACCACGCCGCCGCGACGCACCAGCTGGCAGGGATCGTGGAAGGTCACCCGCGCCGATTCCCTGCCGCTGGTCTGCAACCGGCCGTCGGCGCGCAGTTCATCCAGCACCTCCAGGATATGCTTGACCTCGAAGGAGTAGCTGCGGCCGATCAGATTGGGCCCCTCCCAGCGCAGGGCGGTATAGGCGTGGCCGCACTCGGGGCTGATGACGGTCCTGACCCCGAGCCGCTCGGCGCTGTCGACGATGCGCTGCACCAGTTCCGCAGCCAGATCGGCCGAGCCGATCTGGATGCCGCTGTTGGTGGCCTCGAAGGCGGTCGAGGACAGGGTCCAGGACACACCGGCACGATCGAATATCTCCGTGACCGCGCCGATGATCTCGTTGAACTGGGCGATTTCGGCCGAGGACAGCAGCATCAGGTACTCGGCACCCTGGACGTCGAGCGGGACCGTGAGGCCCGTCTCCTTCTCGGTGTGCTTGATCTGCGCCTTGAGGGTATCGATGGTCACCCCCATGGGGCTGCCGATCTCGATGGCGCGGGTGGTGGCCATCTTCAGCCCCTCCGGCGCATGGCCCGAAGCCGCCATGGCCTCGCGTGATTTGCGGATCATGTAGGTGATGTCATTGCCGACCGGACACACGGCGGTGCAGCGCCCGCACAGGGTGCAGCCGTCGTAGATGAGCGTCTCCCACTCGGCCAGTTCCTCGTCGGTGATCTTCTTGTCCAGACCCAGCTTCGACAGCAGCCGGCCCCAGAAGGTGAAGTTCTGCTTCCAGGCGCGGCGCAGCGGTTCGGTCTTGTAGATGGGCGTGTACTTCGGATCGCCGGTTTCGGTATAGAACAGGCAGGCATGGGCGCACATCCCGCAATGCACGCAGCTGTTGAAATAGGAGGCGATGGGCCCGTCGATCTGGTTGACGAAGGCGTTGATGCCGCGTTCAAGCGAGGGGCTCATAGCTGGACTCCCTTGCGACCCATGGCCGCACCGTTGTAGTAGCGCGATACCGCGAAGGTGAAGGCGTGCATCAGCTTGGTGAAGGGAAACACCACCATCAGGATCTCCACGCTCAGGATGTGCAGCGCCAGCATGGTGGTGTAGGGCATCACATCCATGTGCATGGCCATGTAGCCGGTGACAACCGGCAGGGTGGTAACGGCCCACACGATGTAGTCCTGAGACGTGGACAGGAATCGGCGCACCGGGTCGATCAGGCGGTGGATCAGCAGCGCCACCAGCGCGGCGATGGTGAGAATGGAGAGAAAATTGATCACCGGCGTGGGCAGTCCGCTCCAGCCGAAGCCAAGCACGTCCTTGAAAAAGTGTATGTGCGGCACATAAAACAGCAGCACCAGCAGAAAGCCGATGTGGAACACATAGCCGGCGATCATCACCAGGGGCGAGTTCTTCATCAGCCCCTCGCTCGGCAGTGAACGCCGCCAGACGGCGCGCCAGCCGGCACGGGAAGCGCTGGCGCGTGGTCTGGACAGATCCGGCTTGCGCCCGATCAGCCACATTTCCAGAAAACGCATCAGGATCCCGACCAGGAATATCACGGTTGCATATTCCAGGCCCGGACCCCTTACCCAGTTGAGAAATTCCATATCGGTCTCCTCGGACCTGCCCTGCTATCCAGTCAATTCATTCATTGGCCACGGAATCACACGGAAAATGGATTAGGGTAAAAAAACATCAACACACCGCGTGGTCACTACCCCGGGTTCAGGTCTTGGATATTTCCGTGTCATTCCGTGCGCTTCCGTGGCCATGGAAATCTAGTCCTTGAGATCGTCCACCGTCATCTTCTCCCGGCTGGCGGCTGCCTTGTGCTTCTGACTGCGGGCATACAGCCCGGCGGCCGCGCCGGCGACGGCGCCGGCGGCGATCGCCCCGCCGGCCAGACCGGACAGGTCGCCGGTGGCCGCGCTCAGCGGTTTGTAGAAGCTGCCGGCATCCCAGAAATCCGGTTCCGAGCAGCCGATGCAGCCGTGACCGGATTCGATGGGGAAGCTGGTGCCCATGTTCCACTTGGCGGTGGCGCAGGCGTTGTGGGTGGTCGGACCCTTGCAGCCCAGCTCATACAGGCACCAGCCCTTGCGCGCGCCCTCGTCATCGAAGGTCTTGGCGAATTTGCCGGCGTCATAGAAGGGCCGGCGATAGCAGCGGTCGTGAATGGAGTCGCCGAAGTAGGCCCTGGGCCGGCCGAGATCGTCCAGCTCGGGCACGGTGCCGAAGGTGAGGTAGTGCGCCAGCACGCCGGTGATGACCACCGGGATGGGCGGGCAGCCGGAGACATTGATCAGCGGTTTGCTGGCGATGCTGCCGTCTGCCATCAGGGCGGCCACGCTCTTCGCGCCCGTAGGATTGGGATCGGCCTTGGGGATGCCGCCGAAGGCCGCGCAGGTGCCGATGGCCACCACCGCCGCGGCGTCCTTGACCGTGTGCGCCAGCATGTCCAGGTTGGTCATGCCCGCGATAGTGGAGTAGACACCGCCGTCAGCGACCGGGATGGAGCCGTCGACCAGCACCAGATAGCCGCCCTCCTCCATGGCCTGCTCGCGCGCCAGCTCCGCGGCCTCGCCGGCGGCGGCCTGCAGGGTGTGATGATAATCCAGCGAGATCAGGTCGAAGATCAGGTTCTCCACCGTCGGTGAATGCGAGCGGGTCAGCGACTCGGTGCAGCCGGTGCATTCCTGGAACGACAGCCAGATGATCGAGGGGCGGGTGCGTTTGCCCAGGGCCTCGGCGATGGCCGGCGCCATGGTCGGCGGCAGCGCCATCATGGAGGCGGTGGCCGCACAGAACTTGAGAAAGGCGCGGCGGCTGATGCCCTGACGGGCCAGCTGCTGGGCAAGCGTCGGTCGTGTCATGCGGATTCTCCTGTGGGCAGTGCTTCGCGCAGGCGCTGCAGCCCTTCATGGATATCTTCCTGCTGGGAACGGATGATCTCGGGACAGGCGGTGACCTCGACCTGCTGGGTCATGACCTCCCCATCGCGGTTGCGATGCACCACCCACCAGATCCCCGGATAGGCCGTTTCGTGGATGGCCGTGGGGCCGAGGGAGTCGAGTTCGATGCGGACCTCACCCACCCCCAGCCATTCACGGAGCAGTTCGTGCTCGGCCACCGGCATCGGCAGGCTGCGCAGATCGATGACATGGGTCTCACCGGTCTGGCGGAACACCTCCAGCCTGTCGGCCAACTCCATCAACAGGGCCTGCACCGCCGGTGTGATGGCTGTGTCCGACGCAACGTCATCCGCGGCGGTGACGACCGGGATATCGCTCAGGCCGCCCACTGACGCCACCGTTGAACGAGTGAATGGATAACCTCGCAGGCCGGTTCGATGGCCGCCTGCACCGCTTCGGTGGGCACATCACCCCAGTCGACCTGCGCCGGCTGGATGGCGACCAGGGCGCGGCGCTGTGGCAGCGAATCGGTCAGGCGGGCGATTGCCAGCAGATCGAGCAGGCTGACTTCATGCACGCTGCGCTTGCGGTTGCTGCCGATGAATTCGTCCATGCCTTCGTTCTCGTAGACCTGAACGGTACCCGGCGCGGCATTGAGTTCGGCGGCATCGACCACGATCAGCCGGTTGGTGGATTCGATGGCTTCGGCCAGGGTGAAGCTCAGGGTGCCGCCGTCCATGCAGGTCACGTCCCCGTCGAGCAGGGCAGCTTCTTCCAGCCGTTTTATGACATGGACGCCGACCCCTTCATCGCTGAGCAGGGTGTTGCCGAGTCCGAGCACAAGGCAGTTGTTATTCATTCTTGAGCGTATCTTTGCATGGACGCTTCCATGAGCCCTATTATTGACCCTGTGGACCACAGGTCAACAGGTAATCGATGACGCATATCAAGCACTGTGCCGACAGGATATAGCCGAATGTGAAATACCTGTCTATCGGCCGCCGCGCAGGTAATCCAGCAAGGCCTGCTGCTCTTGCAGCGACAGCCGGAAACGGTGCCTGCGCAGGGCGGGCGCGGCCAGTTCGGCCTGCAGTTGCGCCGGCTCCATATCAGCAAAAACTGATATGGACCGGTGGCAGGACCGGCAGTTCTGCTCATACAGCGCCTTGCCCGTTTCGGTTGCCGTGCCGGAAAGAGCAGGCACTGACGCCAGCCCCCGGCATGAACAGTCCCAGCCACGCCCGCGTGGCAGATCCTGCCGTGGCCACCCGCCTGCCGTGCATACCGCCACTGCTCCTTGTCGAAGTTATGGCCTGAGTATGACAGTGATATGACGCGACGCAAGGCGGTGCCTTGCATGCATGAATCAATCGTAGGACTATACTGGGAAACACCGGCCCAAACGCCCGATCACGGAGGCCCGCCCATGTGCCTGGGCATACCCATGCAGGTTCTCGATGTCGACGGCTTCGTCGCCCGGTGCGAGGCCAGGGGGATACAGCGCGATGTCAGTCTGTTCCTGCTGCAGGACGAAGCTCTGACACCGGGGGATTTCGTGATGGTGCACGTCGGCTATGCCATCCAGAAGATGAGCGAACAGGAAGCGCGTTCGGCCTGGGAGTTGTACGACGAGATGCTGGGCCAACTGGAAGGCGGCAGCGTCGATGCATGAACTGTCCGTGTGCCAGGGCATGCTGCGCCAGGTGGCAGACCTGGCCCGCCGCCACCGCGCGGAGAAGGTCTGTCGCATCGTGGTGCGCATCGGTCCGCTCTCCGGGGTGGAACCCGAACTGCTGCGCCAGGCCTTCCCCATCGCCAGTGCCGGCACCCTGGCCGCAAGCGCCGATCTGGTCGTGGAAACGGATGCGCTGCGCGTGAGCTGCAACGAATGCGGCGCCGAGTCCGAGGTCCGGCCCAACCGGCTGCTGTGCGGCCAGTGCGGTTCCTGGCAGACCCGGCTCATCAGCGGGGACGAACTGCTGCTGGCCAGCGTGGAGTTCATCATGCCCGAGACCGAATCCGCCTACCTGAACTGACTCGATAACAGGAATCCGCGCCATGTGTGACACCTGCGGCTGCAACATCACCCCCGGCAACCGTCATCTGCTGGAAATCGACGGCAAGCTCAAGTTCACCCGTCAGGGACATGAGAGCGTGGAGGTACTGCAGGGCCTGCTGTCGGAAAACGACCACCAGGCCGCCCACAACCGTGAACACTTCGACCGCCACGGCGTGCTGGCGGTCAACCTGATGTCCTCGCCCGGCTCGGGCAAAACGGCGCTGCTGGAGGCCACCATCGATGCGCTGGGCGATGAGCTGCGCATCGGCGTCATCGAGGGCGACCTGGAGACCGAGAACGACGCCGAGCGCATC
>PABG01000050.1 GCA_002699185.1 Gammaproteobacteria bacterium
CGCTGCTGGATCAGGACCCCGACAACGTTGCCTACCGGATGAACCTGGGCATGCTGCTGCTGGACTCCGGGCAGAGCGAGGCTGGTCTGGCCGAAATCGACCGGGTGGTGGAGAGCGCGGCCGAACCGCTGGAGATCCGCAAGCTGGTCGCGCTCAAGCTGATCGACAGGGGCGAAGTGGACAAGGCGGGGACCCTGATCGAGTCGGTGCTTGCCGAGTCCCCTGATAACGCCGATTTCCGCGAACTGCGCGCCCTGATTCATGCATCCAGAGGCGAGTCGGAGCAGGCCGAGGACGCCTTCCTCGCCGCCATTGAGGCCGATCCCGACGATATCGGTGCGCTCAGCAACCTGGCCGTGTTCTACCTGCGCCGGGGTGACCTGGAGGACGCCGAGTCCTACTATCGCAGGATTCTGGCCATCGAGCCGGAGGAGGCCCGGGCCAACCTCGGGCTGGCACGGATCATGGCGCGGCGTGGCGAGGCCGAGGCAGCCGAGACTCATATCGAGCGCGCCCTGCATGACAAGGATCCGCGCACTCGCGTGAGTGCCGCGAATATCTACACTCTGCTCGGGCGTTATGACAAGGCAGTCAGTCTGCTGCGCAGCGAGACATCCGGCGCCGCCGGTACCCGGGCCGGGCTGGCCCTGGCGCGGGCCTATCTCGAACAGGGCAATTTCCCCTCCGCCGACTATACCCTCAGCGGGCTGCCGGCCTCGGTTCAGGACAGCCCGGAGTATCTGCAGCTGCGGGCCCGCACCTCGCTGGCGCTGGGGCAGCCGCAGCAGGCGGCGGCGGCGGCACAGCGCATCCTGGAACAGGATGAGAGGAACTTCACTGCACTGATGGTCCGGTCCCAGGCCGCGCTGCTGGAAGGCCGGGTCGAGACCGCGGCAGCGACGGTCGCGCGCCTGGAGCAGTATTACCCGGACAGCCGGGAGGCCCGGATGTTTGCCGGCGTGCTCGAGTCGGTCCAGGGCAACGAGGAAGGTTCCATCGCGTATTTCGAGGCGCTGTATCAACAGCTGCATCTGCCGCGGATCGCGATTCTGCTGTCGGACAAGTACCTCAAAACCGGTGCAGCCGATCGCGCGGAGGCGGTCCTGGACGACTGGCTGAAACAGGAAGGCGAGGATCTGGAGGTGATGGCGGCCCTGGGGAGAGTCTATATCCAGACCGGGGCCTACGCCCGGGCCAGGGAGTTGTACCGGCGTCTGCTCGACCGGGCACCGGATCATGTCGCCGCGCTCAACAACTACGCCATGCTGATTGCCGGAGAGCGGCCCGAGGAGGCCCTGCGGCATGCCGAAAAGGCCTATCTGATGCAGCGCAACAATCCGGCGGTGAAGGACACCTATAACAGGATGCTGGAGCTCAACGGCGAGGCGCCGGTGGAATAAGCGCTCCGCGCGCCGGGCGCGGGGTCACAGCAGGCCGCATTTCATTCCGGCCAGCCGGAAGATGGTTTTCAGATCCTTGAGATCGGTCTTGTGATTCGGCGGCAGGGCGTCGGCGATGGCGGCCAGCGCCGGGCGCAGCCGCGACTGCTCGGTGCTGCGTGCCGCACTCTTCACCGCCAGCATGAAGGGCATGACGTGCGGGGCGTAGAGCCGGGCCCGGCCGCCCAGGTGTGCGGTCGCGGCGCGGAAGTCGGCCACGCTGAACGCCGCCTTGAGCGAGTAGAGGTAATCGAGTGTGAACAACTCGGGCTGGCGGTCCGCATACTGGTAGGCAAAGTACTGGATGGAGGCCGGTGACTTGAGCCGGGCGAAATCCGCCAGGTAGATCCCGCCTCCGGGTCTGAGCACCCGGCTGATCTCCCGGAAGGTGGCTTCCAGATGCGCCGGGTCCGGCAGATGGTGCAGGGCCATGGTGGAGAAGACCGCATCCACGCTGTCGTCCTCCAGGGCCTGCAGGCGGCTGATGTCGCTGCGCAGCAGCGAGACGTTGTCATACCCCCGTTCCTGGATGTAGCGTTCCGCGATCCCGAGCATTTCATCGGACAGATCGATGCCGGTGAAGCTCACCTCGGGGGCGAGTTCGGCCACCATGCCCAGCTGGGTGGCAGGGCCGCAGGCCAGGTCGATGGCCCGGTCGCCGGGTTTCAGGATCTCCAGGATGTTGGCGCCATGGAACAGATAGACCGGTGCCATGACCCCGTCCACGCGTCCGGCCCGGGTATAGGCCGCCACCTTGTCCGGATCGTCCATGACCAGATCGGGTTCGGGCTCGCGTTCGACCTGGCTGAAGGTGAACAACTCCCGGAGCATGACTCTGGCGATGGCGAGACTGGGCATGGGCGGGGCTCTATCCGATGGGCTTCGGTATAGGAAAAGATCTCAACGCAAAGGCGCAATGGCGCAGAGACTGCAAAAGCTCAAATGGCTGGTATCCAGATTATATAATGCTTCACTGGATTAACAATCTCTGCGTCCTCCGCGCCATTGCACCCGAGGGGCATAAACGTCTCTGCGTTGAAAAGTTTTGCAAGGGTACATAAATTTTCCCGTCATTCCGCTACCGACCTTCGCCGGGATGACGGATTAGTACTGTAGGTCGGGTTAGCGAAGCATAACCCGACAGGCCGACGGATCGTGTCGTGTCGGGTTACGCCCTGACGGGCTAACCCGACCTACAGTACACCCCGGAAATGCGCGATGAACCAAAAAAAAGCCCGCAATTTGAATTGCGGGCTTTTTCGTGATGCCTGAGGTGTTCGATCAGGCAGACTTGCGACGGCGGCTCGTCAGGGTCAGCCCCAGGATGCCGGCGCCCAGCAGGGCCAGGATGCCCGGCTCGGGGATGCGGAAGCTGCCATCTTCCTCGAAGCAGAAGTTGGTGGCGGTGTTGCCGCAGTTGAAGGCGCCGATATTGAGGCTGAACGGCGTGCCGGTGCCATCCGGGTCGGAGTCGAAGTTGGAATCCGACATGCCGATCAGGGTGCCGTCGGCGGTCAGGCTGTCGCCGTCCTTGTCCAGGAACACGCCGGGCAGGGCCCAGTCGAGTTCGAAGCGGGCGTCGTCGGAGCCGTCGCCGGTCAGGAAGCTGAAGACACCGCCGTCACCGGCCCTGATCAGGAAGGTGGCGATGTGGGTGCCGTCGTCAGCCTGCGGGGAGGCCGCGGACAGGGCCGACTTGGAGCCGTCGGTGATGTCGTCGATGTAGAACTTCAGCTCACCGGTGGTGCCCGCCATGCCGGCGGCCAGGTGGGTGAACTCGGCGGAGCCGGGGTTCAGCGCGGTGTAGGCGCCGCTCACCTCGAAGGTGAAGGTCATTTCCCAGCCGTTCTGAGCGCCGGAGGAGGCGGTGCTGTTGAGCAGGATGGGGGACACGCTGCTGCCGCCGTTGTCGACGAAGTCGCTGATGCGGCCGTTGGCGAAGACGTCAAAGGTCTCGCCGACGCTGGGCAGGCCGTCGCCGTTGGTGTCGTTGGTGACAGACAGCCCCTGGGCCAGGAAGGACATCTGGCTGATGCCGGAGACCACGGTGTGCGGCTGACCGAGCACGTCACCGGCCACCAGGCCGTCGACGCCGGTCACGTCCAGGGTCCAGTCGTCCAGCAGGAAGGCGGCATTGGCTGCGCCGCTGACGGCCAGCATGCTTGCCCCAAGGCTTGCCAAGAGTTGCTTTTTCATTATCTGACTCTCGTTGTACCGATTTTCGAAGGCTGATAGCGCGTATCAGGGTTGCCAAGAGCAAAGCAGTTTGCGTGCCAATTTAAATTATTAATAACAATCATGTATTTATTTTTGGGTATGGCCGGCGTCGGATATGAATGTAAAAAAATTGGACATGATCGGGTGTCAGCCGGGCCACTGGGTTGCCGTGTCCCGGGATGATTTGCCTGGCCTTATATAAAAGATTGAAAAATCTATTAAATATTATGTAAAAAAGCCTGACAATCGACTCAGTCAGGACGCATGAGCGTGTCCAGGGGCTTGCGCGTCGAGCGTGCCCGGGGTGGGTCGCCGGCGCCGATCCGACCCAGGAAGAGGGCCCGATGGCAGGCCTCCTGGCCGAACAGGTCGCGCAGCCGCTGGCTGACCTGGCGTGCGCGGGCGCGGGACGGCGCATGTTCGGTGAAGGGGGTGTCCAGCCGGACGTATTCGTCGAACACCAGCGGCGTGTATTCGGGCTGAAGTTGCAGTCCCAGGCGGCTGGCGGTGAGCCAGAGTCGCTGCACGGCCTCGCCGCCGGCGATGTAGTCCCGGTAATCCACCGGCGGGCGTGGGGCGAGGAGCAGGAAATGCGCGCCGCACAGCAGGGCGGGCAGGACATCGAGCTGCAGCCGTGGCATCAGGGTGCCGGCTAGGTAGCGGTTCATGAAGGCCACCCGGTTCCAGCTGCCGAGTACCCACTGCATCAGCCGGGCGGTGAGATAATCGACTCCCACGGCCTGTTCCGGGATGCGGTCGGTGCTGTAGCGGGCTCCCCATTCGATGATGCTGCTGTGGGTGGGGTAGGCCTCGGGCAGGGTCAGACGCAGCTTCCCGTTCAGTGACAACAGCCCGGCCATCCGCCGCCGCGACCGCCAGCCCTCCAGCCACACCAGCCCGTAATCCGGCCCGACGGCGGCCTCCAGCCGGGTCTTTTCCCGGGTGGTCAGCGCCCGGGTCGACAGGGGGCGGCGCTGAACGGCCCGGTGGGTGATGAAGTGGCGCAGGGGGTCGGGTTGGACGGTCGTGTCCGGGACCAGCCGTACCCGCAGCCGCGGGGCTTCGGCGCGGGAATCCGGTTCGAAGTCGGTTTCAAGCCGACAGCCCTCGCCGCTGGCGGCGATGCGCGCGGTGGCCAACAGGGTGCCCACGGCAAGCTGGCTGGCATGGCCGTTGAGGTCATAGACACAATGGGCGCGGGTATCGTGGCCCTGGATGATGAACCGGGTGTCGTCGAGGCGCTCGAAGCGCCAGGGCTGGGTGTTGTCGCCGCTCGGTGCCCAGCGGGCCAGGTCCAGGACCCGCTCCAGGGTGGCCTCGGGAGGCGCGGCGGCCGGCGGACTCGGGGTGTCCGCCAGTCGCTGCATCTGCCGACGCGCCAGGGCCAGGGTCAGCCGCTGCAGCGGATGCCGGTTGCCGCCGGGTCGCCAGGTGCGCCGGGCACGGTTGCGGTAGGCGTCATACTGGATACCGTGGGGAGCGGCCAGGACCGGACCGCGGTTGAGCAGCAGCTTCAGCGCCTGGCTGGCCGCGGCGCCGGCGGCCAGTTCGCAGCCCATGCTGGTGGAGGGGCCGCGATGGCGGGCCAGGTCGATGCTGCGCGGATCCACCAGATAGGCCCGATGCAGACCGGCCGGGGCCAGTCCGACCAGAAAACGCAGCAGCTGCTCGGTCTCATCCCGGCCTTCGAGGCAGAAATAGTCCTCGAAGCTCATGCCGCCCGGCAGGAAGCACAGCACCGCCGTGCCCATGCCCAGCGGGGCGGCGGTTACCGCCGGGATGCCCAGCCGGTGGCAGGCGGCGAACATGGCCCGGCGGATGGCCATGGCAAAGAAATCCAGGCCATCGATATACAGATCGCAATCATCCAGGAAGGCCTCCAGGTCGGCCTCGCCGATCCCGGCCGGGAACCGGCGCAGATCCAGTTCCGGGTTGATGTCGGCGGCCATCCGCGCCAGGACATCCACCTTGGGCTGTCCCAGGGTGGAGTACATGGCGCCGGCCTGCCGGTTGAAATTGGCCAGTTCGAAGTCATCGAAATCGGCGATGGAGAAGGCGCCCACGCCCAACCGGCTGAGGGTGAGCAGGTGGCTGCCGCCGACGCCGCCCATGCCGGCGATGGCCACGCGCCGGTCGCGCAGGACGGCCTGTTCCCGGGGCGTGACCCAGCCGAGGTTGCGCGAAAAGGCTTCCTGATAGTCGTACGCGGGTGGCGTCATTTGTTATATCCGTTGTCCAGCTGCCGGCCGCGGGGCGGAAATGGGCCATTGTATTCTCTTTTGCGGGCTTTGTGACCCGGTTCACGGATTCGACTCAATGAATGGGCCCGCCGGGCCGATTTTGACATCAAAGTCTGGTAGGTTTGGCTGTGACCCGCGACGCTCCGGGCTGGCCGATGGGCGTAAATGTGAACGGTTTAACGGTTGTCCGGCGTCAGAGGGCGTATGTAATGCTTGTGACAGGTGTTTGATTTTTTTATTTGAATTTGGGGGTTGGGCATGGATCTGTTAACCAGTTTTTACCGCTATCTCGAAGGAATGGAAGCCACCACCGAGCCGCTGCGCGAACGGGCCCACCGGGTGCGCTACGAGGTTTACTGTCTGGAGCGCGGCTTCGAGGACCCCGCGGCCTTCCCTGACGGGCTGGAGCGGGACGCCTATGATGCCCGCTCGCTGCAGGCGCTGGTCCAGCACCGCAGCACCGGTTATCCCGCCGGCGTGGTGCGTCTGATCCAGCCGGACCCGGATGACATCGAGGCCCCCTTCCCGGTCGAGCTGCAGTGCGCCGGGATGCTGGATCAGAAGGTGATCGACCGCTTCGGTGTCGACCGGGCGCACCTGGCGGAAGTCTCGCGTTTCGCGGTTGCCCGCGGATTCAAGCGCCGCCCGGGCGAGTCGGGCACGGTCGCCGGCGTGAGCAGCGAGCTGGAATACGCCACCGAGCAGCAGATCGAGGATGCGCGCCGCATCTTCCCCCACATCTCGCTGGGCCTGATCGCGATGCTGTTCGTCATGAGCCGTCGCCAGGGTATCACCCACTGGTACGCGGTGATGGAGCCCTCCCTCAGCCGGCTGCTGACCCGGTTCGGCATCAATTTCACCCCCATCGGCCCGATTGTCGACTATCACGGCCGGCGTCAGCCCATGATTGCCCGGCCCGAGCAGCTGCTGGAGACCATCCAGCGCAAGCGTCCTGACTTCCGCGCCCTGATCGATTCCCTCTCCGGCGACCAGCCGACCCTGCGCATCCCCGCTTCCCGCAGCGCGGCAGGGTGACAGATTCCCGGTGTCAGCCTTGGCTGACACCGGGAATCTGATTTTCCCCTATACTTTCGCACTGTATTGCCGATGTTCTTTACAGTCTGCCGGCACAGCGCCGGTGGCGGCTCCGGGTAGCCCGTCCAGGGGCGAGTCGTTACACTGGCCGGGGTGTCAACAAGATCGCCGGTTCCACCGGGAGGGTGGGCACTGCGGCCTGGACATCGGTTGCTTGATAAATAATCAGAATTCATGATGTTGAAAACGTCAACCTACCGCGTTAAGGGGATTCACTCGTGAAAATGGAACTCAGATCACTCGCCTGCAAGTTCATGGCCCTGGCGGCGGCTGCCCTGCTGGGCGTGGCCGGCTGTGCCACCAATTACGAGCAGCTCGGCGGCGAGCCGCCGGCCGTGACCCAGTCGCCCGATTACGTGATCGGCCCGGGCGATTCGGTCAACATCTTCGTCTGGCGCAATCCCGAACTGTCCAGCACCGTGCCGGTGCGACCCGACGGGCGCATCACCACGCCGCTGATCGAGGACATCCAGGCCAGCGGCCGGACCCCGACCGAACTGGCCCGGGTGATGGAGGAGAAGCTGGCCACCTACGTGAAGAATCCGGTGGTGACGGTCATGGTCACCAGCTTCCAGGGGACCTACGACAGCCAGATCCGGGTGGTCGGCCAGGCCTCCGATCCCAAGATCATTCCCTACCGTGACGGCATGACGCTGCTCGATGTCATGATCGCGGTGGGCGGACTGACCGACTTCGCCGCCGGCAACCGCGCCACCGTGGTGCGCAGGGTCGACGGGGAGTCCAGGCAGTTCAATGTGAGGATCGACGATCTGATCAACGGCGGCGATATCCGGGCCAACGTGGGCATGATGCCGGGGGATATCCTGATCATCCCCGAAGCCTGGTTCTGAGCCGAGAGGGAAGGTCGCAATCATGCAGGAGCTGCTCGATCAGCTGATCCGCTACGCCCGCGGCATGTGGCGCTACCGCTGGACCATGATGGCCGTGACCTGGCTGGTCTGCATCATCGGCTGGGCGGTGGTGCTGCGCATGCCGGATGTCTACCAGGCCTCGGCGCGGGTGCACGTGGATACCCAGTCCATGCTGCGGCCGCTGCTGCGCGGCCTGGCCGTCGATTCCGGCGCTGTCGAGCAGGTGGGGCTCATCACCCGCACCCTGCTCAGCAATCCCAACCTCGAGCAGCTGGCACGCATGACCGATCTGGATCTGCGCGCCGAGAATGCGAGGCAGATGGAGGACCTCATCTCGGGCCTGCGCAGCAAGATCCGCATCGAAAGCACGCGCAACGAAAACCTCTATACCATTTCCTACACCGACAGTGACCGCAACCTGGCCAAGCGGGTGGTGCAGTCGCTGCTGACCATCTTCGTGGAGAATACGCTGGGCCAGAGCCGGGCCGATACCGATGCCGCGCAGGATTTTCTCGACCGCCAGATCGCGGAGTACGAGGCGCGCCTGCGCGAGGCCGAGGACCGGCTGGCCGAGTTCAAGCGCGAGCACGTGGGCATGATGCCGGGCGAGGGCGAGGACTACTACAAGCGCCTGGAGTCGGCACTGGCCGAACTGCAGAACGCCCGGCTGCAACTGCGCGAACTGGAGAACCGCCTGGCCGCCCAGCAGCGCCAGCTGCAGGACTTCGAGGAACAGACCAGCGAATTCACCCTGTACGGCGCCGGCGAATCGCCCGAACGCACGGCGCTGGACGCGCGCATCAGTTCGCTGGAGCAGCAGCTCGACGATCTGCTGCTGCGCTACACCAACAAGCATCCGGATGTCATCGAGATCCAGGGCCTGATCCGCAAGCTGGAACGGGAACGCGCGCAGATCAAGCCGCCGTCGGCCGACAGCGGTCAGCAGGCCAATCCCGTCTACCAGCAGCTCAAGATCATGATCGGCGAGACCGAGTCCCAGATCGCCGGACTGCAGGTGCGGGTGAAGGAGTACGAGGAGCGCGTGGCCAAACTGCGGGAAATGATCAACACCATTCCCCAGGTCGAGGCCGAACTGGCCCGCCTGAACCGGGACTACAACGTCAACAAGGCCAACTACGAGGAACTGCTCGAGCGGCGCGAGGCGGCCAAACTGTCGAAGCAGGCCGACATCTCCGCCGATGACGTCAAGTTCCGGGTCGTGGATCCGCCGCGGGTGCCGATCGAGCCCTCCGGCCCGCCGCGGGTCATGCTGATGTCAGCCGTGCTGGGCCTGGCCTTCGGTATCGGGGGCGGGATCGGGTTTCTCCTGTATCAGATCCGGCCGACCTTCGAGGATGCCCGCCTGCTCAAGGAACTCACCGGCCACCCGGTCTTCGGCAGCGTGTGCATGATCTACAGCGACGACTACCTGAAGAAACGCCGGCTGGCCCTGACCGGACTGGCCGTGGCCACCGCGGGTCTCCTGTGCCTGTACGGCCTGGTGGTCACCGCCGAGATACTGAACCTGAACCTGCTGCGGGCCTGACGGGGAGAGCCGCATGAGCATAATCGAAAAGGCGATGGAGAAGCTGGGCGGCGCGGAGAAGGTCGACACCCCCGAGCTGATCGAAGACACCGCAGCCGCGCCGGAACCTGCGCCCCGGGAGTCGCGCCGATCGACCCCGGACCAGGATTACGCCCGGCCGACCGCCGAAGCGCCCGGTTTCAACGATACCCGCGATCCGGATGCCCGTATCCAGATCGATGCCCTCTATGCGCATGGCATCCTCGATCCCAGCGCCGATCCCAAGGACAACTTCATGGCCGAGGAATTCCGGCGCATCAAGCGTCCGGTCCTGGCCCATGTGATGGGGGAGACGGCCTCCCAGGTCGAGCATCCCAACCTGGTGATGGTCACCAGCTCGGTGGCCGGCGAGGGCAAGACCTTCACCGCCATCAATCTGGCCATGAGCATCGCCATGGAGATGGACAAGACGGTACTGCTGGTGGATGCCGATATCGCCAAGCCGGAAGTGACCTCGCGCCTGGGGGTGTCGGCCCGTCAGGGCCTGACCGACGTGCTGCTCGGCGAGTGTCGGGTGCAGGACGCCCTGCTGCGCACCAACGTCCCCAGCCTGAGCCTGCTGCCGGCGGGCAAGCGCCACACCCATTCGACCGAGCTGCTCGGCAGCAGCAACATGCGCCGGTTGGCCGACGAGTTGTCATTGCGCTATCCGGACCGGGTCATCATCTTCGATTCACCGCCGCTGATGCTGACCAGCGAGGCCCGGGTGCTGGCCGGGCTGATGGGGCAGATCCTGGTGGTGGTCGAGGAATCCAAGACGCCGCAGCGCATCGTCACCGAGGCCCTGGGTATGCTGAATGACTCCGAGATCGTCGGCCTGGTACTGAACAAGAGCCACCGCACATTCGGAGGGGACTACTACGGTTATGGTTATGGATACGGCCAATAAAAAGAACAAGGGCAGGGAAGCCGCCGCGCCTGCCTGCCTGCTTGCCCTGCTGCTGCTCAGCCCGGCGCTCCACGCCGAGGAGGAGGAGCTGGCGCAGGGCTGGCAGATGACGCCCCGGCTGACCCTGAGCGAGACCTTCACCGACAACATCGAGCTGGAACCGGACGGCGACGCCGACCTGGTGACCGAGATCAGCCCCGGGGTGAACCTCAGCAAGCAGGGCGGCCGTTCCCGGGTGGAGTTCGATTACGAGCTGCAGGGGCTGCTGTTCGCCGACACCAGTTCCAGCAATGACATCAATCACAAGCTGTTCGGGGCCGGCCAGTTCGAGCTCAAGCCGGACTGGTTCTACCTGGATACCCTGGCCACCTACACCCAGCGCAACACCAACCAGTCCGGACGCCTGTCCCTGGATACGGTCACCGGCGCCGGGGATCTGGATGACGTCGGCACCCTGCGCATCAGTCCCTACCTGGTGCACGATTTCGGCGGTCAGGTGGAAGTCCTGGCCCGCTATACCCGCGACGAGATCCGCTATGAAAGCGGCGGCGCCTCCGACTCCAGCGCCGACGGCGCCGATATCAACCTGGCCAGTGGCCGGTTCTGGCGCGTGGTGACCTGGTCCCTGAACCATAACCGCAATCGCATCAGCCGCAGCAGCGCGCCCAATGCCAGCTTCGAGTCCACCCAGGCCGATGTCGCCTATCGCCTGACCGACAGCTTCCGGCTGCTGGCGCGTGCCGGCAATGAGGACAACGAGTATCCCAGTTCCCGCAAGGTGGAGAACGGCAGCTATGTCGCCGGCGGTGCCCTGTGGCGCCCCAGCCGCTTCTACGGTATGGAGGCCCTGTACGGCAACGAGTACAAGACCGCCACCCTGATGCTCAACCCGACCCGGCGCACCGACATCGAGGTGACCTATTACGACCGTGACGTCGGCACTATCCTGGGCGCGGCCTGGGATGCGCGCATCCGTCATCGGGGCCCGGCCGTGACCCTGAGCGCCAACTACAGCGAGGACACCACCACGGTTCAGCAGACTGAGATATTCAGTACCCTGGCGTTTCAGGTGGGTCAGTTTTTCGACCTGATTCCTGAGAACATTATATGCATCCCCTTAAATTCTGATCCCAATTTCTGTCTTTCGCCAACCGATGAAATCATCGAACGCAAACGCGCCAGCGGTACCGCCAGCTACGACACCGGCCGCAGCACCATCACCGGCCGCATCTTCAACGAGCGCCGGCTGTTCCTGACCAGCCAGACCACCGAGCGGGTCAACGGCGGCGACGCCGCCTGGCGCTGGGCCTGGGACGGCACCACCGATTTCATCCTGCGCGGCGGCCTGGTCAACACCCTGCGCAACAGCGGTGCCCAGGACGACCGGCTCTGGTTCGCCCAGTGGTCGGTGGAGCATGATTTCACGCCCCGGACCCGGGGCTCGCTGGAACTGCGGCGCACCGAGCAGGAGTCGGACCGCGCCGCCAACGAGTACGAGGAAAACCGCATCACCGCCAGGATGCGGATGGAGTTCTGATGTACGAGCGCTTCTACAATCTGAAATCCAAGCCCTTCCGACTGAGTCCGGATCCGCGCTTCCTGTTTCAGAGCCGGGGCCACTCCAAGGCCCTGGCCTATCTGCGCTACGGACTGCAGCTGGGCGAGGGCTTCATTATCATCACCGGCGACATCGGCACCGGCAAGACCACCCTGGCCCGCGCCCTGCTCAACAGCCTGCAGCAGGAGAACATCATCGCCGCCCAGATCGTCACCACCCAGCTGGAATCCGACGACCTGGTGCGCGCGGTGGCCACCGCCTTCGGCCTGCAGAGCCAGGGCGCGGACAAGGCCCAGGTGCTGCGCAATCTGGAGACCTTCATGACCGCCCGCGCCCGCGAGGGCAAGCGGCTGCTGCTGCTGGTCGACGAGTCCCAGAACCTGCCGGCGCGCTCGCTGGAGGAGTTGCGCATGCTGTCCAATTTCCAGGTCGGCGAGAAGGCCCTGCTGCAGAGCTTCCTGCTGGGGCAGGGCGAATTCCAGTACACCCTGCAATCCCCGGGCATGGAGCAGTTCCGTCAGCGCGTGATCGCCTCCTATCACCTGGGGCCGCTGGAGCAGGAGGAGACCATCGACTACGTCAAGCACCGGCTGCGGCTGGTCGGCTGGCAGGACGATCCGGTCATCACCGAACCCGCCTTCGCCGCCATCCATGAGTTCAGCGACGGCGTGCCCCGGCGCATCAACAACCTCTGCGACCGCCTGTTCCTCTATGGTTGCCTGGAGGAGATCCACGAGTTCAACGCCGACACGGTCCAGTTCGTGGTCGAGGAGCAGCGTCAGGAGACGCCGGACCTGGACCGCATCGCCCGTACCGCCCAGCCGGCGCCGCACAACCGGCCGGCGGAGCCCGCTCCGCAAGCCGACCGTCCCAGCAACACGGTCACTGATACCGAGCGGCGCCTGATCGCCCTGGAAAAGAAGGTCGAGGCGCTGGAGGAACGGGTACGCAGGGATCGCGACCGGATGCAGAAACTGATCATGATGGCCATGCTCTCCGACGACGACGTCGATTATTCCGAGGCCCTGGAACAGTTGAAGAAGGCCGACAAGGCCTGATCCCTCCGCAGTTCATCCGCCACTGACAGGTCCTGCATCCATGAGTGCCAACGCCCGTCCCAAACTGCTGTGTGTCGTCGGTGCCCGACCCAATTTCATGAAGATCGCGCCCCTGATGGCGGCCTTCCGCAGTGGCCCGCAGCCGCTCACCGCCACTCTGGTGCATACCGGCCAGCATTACGATGCCGCCATGAAGACCGCCTTCTTCGACCAGCTCGGCATCCCGGAGCCGGACATCGACCTGGGCGTCGGCTCCGGCAGCCACAGCCAGCAGACCGCCGAGATCATGCGCCGCTTCGAGCCGGTGCTGGAGTCCGAGGCGCCGGATGCCGTGCTGGTGGTCGGCGATGTGAACTCCACCATCGCCTGCGCCCTGGTGGCGGCCAAGCAGGGCGTGCCGGTCATCCATGTCGAGGCCGGGCTGCGCAGCTATGACCGCGGCATGCCGGAGGAGATCAACCGCGTACTGACCGACCAGCTCTCCGAACTGCTGTTCCTGACCGAGGCCGGCGCCCGCGACAACCTGCGGCGCGAGGGCATCGCCGACGAGCGCGTCCATTTCGTCGGTAATGTCATGATCGATACCCTGCTGGGCCACCTGCCGCGGGCAGTGCCGGCCGAACAGACCCTGGAACGTGCCGGCGGCACGGGCTTTCTGCAGGATGATCGCGGGTTCGGCGTACTCACCCTGCACCGGCCTTCCAATGTCGATGAACCGGTCGTGCTCAGGCGCCTGCTGGGCGTGATCCGCGAACTCAGCACGCGCACGCCCATCGTCTTCCCCATGCATCCGCGCACCCGTGCCCGCGTCCGCGACATGGGCCTGATGGAACTGCTCGACACCCCGGACATCCTGACCCTGGAGCCGCTGGGCTACCTGGAACTGCTGGGACTGATGTCCCGTGCCCGTCTGGTCCTGACCGATTCCGGCGGCCTGCAGGAGGAGACCACCGCCCTGGGCGTGCCCTGCATCACCCTGCGCGAGAACACCGAGCGTCCCATCACCGTCAGCCAGGGCACCAACACCATCGTCGGCACCGATGTGGCACGCATTCGCGCCGTGGTCGAGGAAACGCTGGCCACCGGCGGCAAGCGCGGCCGGGTGCCCGAACTGTGGGACGGGCAGGCCGCGCAGCGCATCAAGCAGGTCATCCTCGACTGGTACGCGCGCAACGGGGGCGCCAGGGCCGTCTCATGAACACGGAACGCCCTGCCTGTACCAACGCCATGACCGTGGACGTGGAGGATTATTTCCAGGTCTCGGCCTTCGAGCCCTTCGTTCGCCGCGACGACTGGGAGCGGTTGCCGCGCCGGGTCGAGCGCAACACCGCGCGCATCCTGGACCTGTTCGGCGCGGCCGGCGTGCGCGCCACCTTCTTCACCCTGGGGTGGGTGGCCGAACGCCATCCCCAGCTGATCCGCCGCATGGTGGCCGAAGGCCACGAAGTGGCCAGTCACGGCTTCCAGCACACCCGGGTGACCCAGCAGGGACCGGAGGATTTCCGCGCCGACGTGCGCCGGACCAAGGCGCTGCTGGAGGACATCGCCGGCGTGCCGGTGACCGGTTACCGTGCGGCCAGCTATTCCATCGGCCGCGACAACCTGTGGGCGCTGGAGGTGCTGCGTGAGGAGGGCTATCGCTACAGCTCCAGCATCTATCCCATCAACCATGATCTCTACGGCATGCCCGAGGCACCGCGCTTCGCCTTCCGGGTCAACGGCAGCGACTTCGTCGAGGTGCCGGTGACCACCCTGCGCCTGGGCGCGCGCAACCTGCCCTGCGGCGGCGGCGGCTATTTCCGGCTGCTGCCCTACCGGCTCTCGCGCTGGGCCATGCGCCGGGTCAATCAGGATGACGGTCAGCCGTGCGTGTTCTATTTCCATCCCTGGGAGATCGACCCCGATCAGCCGCGCCAGCCGGGGCTGAATGCCCGGACCCGCTTCCGGCACTATCTCAATCTGCGGCGCATGGAGGCGCGGCTCGAGCGGCTGCTGGCGGATTTCGCCTGGCAGCGCATGGACGAGACCTTCACCCCTGCAGCGAGGTTCCCGGCATGGAACGCGCCGTGAGTGAGAGCGTGCGGATCCGCGAACTGGATGACGCCAGCGCCGGGCGCTGGGACGCCTTCGTGCAGCAGTGTCCCGAGGCCACCTTCTTTCACCGCGCCGGTTGGAAGCGCGTCATCGAGCACACCTACGGCCACCCCATGACCTGCCTCTATGCCGAGCGCGACGGTGACATCGTCGGTGTGCTGCCGCTGGGGCAGCTGAAGAGCCTGTTGTTCGGCAACTCACTGGTCAGCACCCCCTTCTGCGTCTATGGCGGGGTGGCCGCCGGGGACGAGGCCGCGCGCCAGGCCCTGATCGCGGCGGCGGTCGAGCGGGCGGAACGCCTGCAGGTCGATTTCCTGGAACTGAGGCACCAGCGCGCGACCTGCAGCGACTGGCCGACCAAGGATCTCTATGTGACCTTCCGCAAGCCGCTGGACCCGGACCCGGAGGTGAATCTGCAGGCGATCCCGCGCAAGCAGCGCGCCATGGTGCGCAAGGGCATCCAGGCCGGGCTGGTCAGCGAGATCGACGCCGATGTGGACCGGCTCTACGACGCCTACTCCGAAAGCGTGCGCAATCTGGGCACGCCGGTGTTTCCCCGGACCTTCTTCGAGAATCTCAAGCATGAGTTCGGCGACGACTGCGAGATCCTCACCGTGCTCAAGGACGGTGAGACCGTGGCCGCGGTGATGAGCTTCTATTTCCGCGACCAGGTGCTGCCCTATTACGGGGGCGGCAAGGCCAGCGCCCGCCAGCTCAAGGGCAACGACTTCATGTACTGGGAGCTGATGCGCAGAAGCTGTGAGCGCGGCGTGCGGCTGTTCGATTACGGCCGCAGCAAGCAGGGCACCGGTTCGTACAGCTTCAAGAAGAACTGGGGCTTCGAGCCTGAGCCGCTCTACTACGAGTACCACCTGGTCCGGGCCACGGATATGCCCAACATCAGCCCGACCAATCCCAAGTACAAGCTGTTCATCGAACTGTGGTCGAAGCTGCCGCTGGGGCTGAGCCGCTCGCTCGGGCCCTATCTGGCCAAATATCTGGGATAGTGTGTCGCATGGAACGGATTCTCTATCTCGCCCACCGGATTCCCTATCCCCCGAACAAGGGGGACAAGATCCGGTCCTATCACGTCCTGCGTTATCTGGCCGAGCGCTACCAGGTCTGGCTGGGCGCCTTCGTCGATGACCCGCGCGACTGGCGCCACGCTGAGACGCTGCAGCGCTGGTGCCGCCAGTGCCGGCTGCTGCCGCTGCCGCCGCGTCGGGCACGACTGCGCAGCCTGCGCGGTCTGCTTACCGGTGCGCCGCTGACCCTGCCGTACTACCGCGATGCGCGCATGGCGGACTGGGTGCGGCAGTGCGTGGCGGAGCAGGGCATCGAGACCGCCTTCGTGTTCTCCTCTTCCATGGCCCAGTACCTGGACGGTGATGAGTTCACCGGACTGCGTCGGGTGATCGACTTCGTCGATGTGGATTCGGACAAGTGGGAACAGTACAGCCGCGCCCAGCGCTGGCCCATGAGCTGGGTCTACCGACGCGAGGGGCGGCGACTCGACCGCTACGAGCGCCGCATCGCGCAGCGCTTCGATGCCAGCGTGTTCGTCTCCGCCGAAGAGGCGGCCCTGTTCGCCGACCGGGTGCCGGCCGAATGCAATATCGGCTATTACGACAATGGCGTGGACTGGGGTTATTTCAGCCCGCGCCCTGAGGTCGATAGTCCCTTTGATCCCGGGGCCCGGGTGCTGGTCTTCACCGGCGCCATGGATTACTGGGCCAACGCCGATGCGGTGAACTGGTTTGCCGGCGACATCTTTCCGGCCGTGCGCGAGCAGGTGCCGGATGCCCTGTTTGCCATCGTCGGCGCGCGGCCGACCGAGGCGGTCAGGCGGCTGGAGCGCCTGCCCGGGGTGCGAGTGACCGGGGCGGTGGAGGATATCCGGCCCTATCTCGAGCATGCCCATGCCGCGGTCGCGCCGCTGCGCATCGCCCGCGGGGTGCAGAACAAGGTGCTCGAGGCCATGGCCATGGCCCGGCCGGTGATCGCCAGCCCGCAGGCGCTGGACGGGATCGACTATCCCGTGGGCGCGGACCTGCGCCGGGCCGAAACCGAGGCGCAGTTCGTGAGCGCGGCGGTGGAACTGCTGGGCGAACGCCAGACCGCGCCGGCGGCGCGCGACTGGATCCGGCGTCGCTATGACTGGGACATCAACCTGTCACGTCTGCAGGCGATGCTGGATCCGGGGACAGGGCGGGCAGCGGATGCGCTGCTCGCGGGGGGCGTACCGGGGGGATGATGAATCAGTCCGCAAGCGTGCAGATGCAGGAGTCGGGCGTGCAGCAGCAGCTGCTGCTGTTCGTGGTCGGGCTGCTGTCCCTGCTGGCCTTCTATCACCAGACCCTGGCCGGGATGATCGACATCTGGTCGCGCTCCGAGACCTTCGCCCACGGCTTTCTGATCTTTCCCATCGTGCTGTTCCTGGTCTGGCGCCGGCGCGAACACCTGGCACTCACGCCGGTGGCGCCCGACGCCCGGGCGTTGTGGCTGCTGCCGCTGCCGGGACTGCTGTGGCTGCTGGCCGAGGTGGTCGATGTGGCTGTAATCAAGCAGCTCGGCTTCATCGCCATGATCCCGCTGCTGGTGTGGGCGCTGCTCGGCTGGGCGGTGGTGCGCCAGATCGCCTTTCCGCTGTTCTTCCTGATCTTCGCCGTGCCCATGGGTGAAGGTTTGATCCCGCCGTTGATGGATTTCACCGCCGTGTTCACGGTGAGTCTGATCAAGCTCAGCGGCATTCCCGTCTACGTGGAAGGAACCTATTTCAGTATTCCCAGCGGCAACTGGTCCGTGGTCGAGGCCTGCAGCGGCATCCGTTATCTCATTGCCTCGCTCACCATGGGAACACTGTATGCCTATCTGAACTACACCAGCCTGCGGCGGCGGCTCCTGTTCATCCTGTTCGCCATCGCCCTGCCCATCCTCGCCAACGGCCTGCGTGCCTACATGATCGTGATGATCGCGCATCTCAGCGATATGAAGCTGGCCCTCGGGGTGGATCATTTCATCTATGGCTGGGTGTTCTTCGGGATCGTGATGCTGTTGATGTTCTGGATCGGCAGCTTCTGGCGCGAGGAACCCGAGCCGTTACCGATCCCGGCCGGGCGCGCGGGCGCGGCAGCGGGCGGCTCGCCGCGTTATGGCCTGTTCGCGCTGCTCATCCTGCTGCTGGCCGCCTGGCCGGTGGCCGCCCAGCTGCTGGAACGTGACGTCGATCCGGAGCGGGAACGCATCGTCCTGACGCTGCCCGAAGCCGCCGCGGGCTGGCAGCGGGTTGAGCCCTTCACCGACTGGCAGCCCGACTATCAGGGCATGGACGCCGAGGCATTGGGTTTCTTCGCGCAGGGCGAGGCCGGCGTGGGCGTGTATCTGGCCTATTACGCCCGGCCGCGCCAGGGGGCGGAACTGATCAATTCGCAGAATGTAATGATTGCGCAGAAACATCCGGTCTGGCATCAGGTGGGCGAATCCCGGGTCAGCGTCGAGGGCGGTCCCGGCCGGGTCACCCAGACCCGGCTCAAGTCCGCCGCCCAGCGGCTGCTGGTCCACGACTGGTACTGGATCGGTGGCCGCCACACGGCCAATCCCTACCTGGGCAAGCTGCTGGAGGCGTGGGAACGTCTGCGTGGAAACGGCCGCCCCTCGGTCGGCATCGTGGTCTTCACCGAGGAGGACCCGGCCGGCAGCACGGACCGGGAGGCGTTGCAGCGGTTTCAGCGTGAACTGCTACCGCTGCTGGAGGCGCGCATCGAACTGGCCTGGCAGCGTTCCCGGGAGGGTGGCGGATGAGCCGGGCGGCCACGCCGCCCACGTCCCTGACCATACTGCATGTCGTTTATCACTTTGGTGTGGGCGGTCTCGAGAACGGTGTGGTCAACCTGATCAACCGGCTGCCGCGCGAGCGCTTCCGGCATCATATTGTCAGCCTGACCGACTACACCGATTTCAGCCGCCGCATCGAACGCGATGACGTGCAGATCCATGCCCTGCACAAGCGCCCCGGTCACGACTGGCGCCTGTACCTGCGGCTCTACCGGCTGTTCCGGCGGCTGCGGCCGGACATTGTGCACTCGCGCAATCTGGCCGCGATGGAGGCGCAACTGCCGGCCTGGCTGGCCGGGGTGCCCTGCCGCATCCATGGGGAACACGGCCGCGATGTACTGGACGTGGATGGCACCAACCGCAAGTACATCCTGCAACGGCGACTGCTCAGGCCCTTCATCCACCACTTCATCGCCCTGTCGCGTGATCTCGAGCGTTATCTGGACACGCGCATCGGCGTGCAGCCGGCGCGTCTGACCCGTATCATCAATGGTGTGGATATCGGGCGTTTCCACCCGGACGACACGCAGGCGCGGGCCCGGCTGCCGGCCGGCTTCGCCGCTGCGGACAGCATCCTCATCGGCACGGTCGGACGTCTGGCCGCGATCAAGGACCAGCTCAGTCTGGTCCGGGCCTTTGTCCGGCTGCAGCGGCTGGCGCCGGAGATCAGTCCACGCCTGCGCCTGGTGCTGATCGGGGAGGGCGGTGAGCGCGCCCGGCTGGAACAGGCGCTGGAGGCGTCCGGCCTGCTGGCGCAGACCTGGCTGGCCGGGGCCCGCAACGATGTGGCGGAACTGCTGCCGGCGCTGGATCTGTTCGTGCTGCCCTCGCTGGCCGAGGGGATCTCCAATACGCTGATGGAAGCCATGGCCTGCGGCCTGCCGGTGATCGCGACCGATGTGGGCGGCAACGCTGAACTGGTGCTCGACGGCGAGACCGGCGCCCTGGTGCCGCGCGGCGATCCCGAGGCGCTGGCACTGGCATTGAAGCCTTATGTGCAGGATGCCGCTATGCGGGAAAGGCAGGGCCGGGCCGGCCGCCGGCGCGCCGAGACCGAATTCAGTCTGGAGCGGATGGTGGAACGCTACCGGGCTGTGTATGAGCAGCAGTGCGCGGGTAACTCATGATGAATGGATTGGGGATTTTCGTGGCGATTTTTTCAGGGCCAGACACATGTGCGGCATAGCCGGTATATTCGATACACAGGGAATGATGTCCATCGACGAGGGGCTGCTCTCGCGCATGAACGAGCTGCAGTTCCATCGCGGCCCCGACGAGGGCGGCGTGCATGTGGAGCCCGGCATCGGCCTGGCGCACCGGCGCCTGTCCATCATCGATCTGTCCGGCGGTCACCAGCCGCTGTTCAACGAGGACGGCAGCGTGGCCGTGGTCTACAACGGCGAGATCTACAACTTCCACGAACTGACCGATGAACTGATCAAGGCCGGGCACCGGTTCCGGACCCGCTGCGACACCGAGGTCATCGTGCATGCCTGGGAGGAGTGGGGCGAGGCCTGCGTCGAGCGGTTCCGCGGCATGTTCGCCTTCGCCATCTGGGATCGCAATCATCAGACCCTGTTCCTGGCGCGCGACCGGCTGGGCATCAAGCCGCTGCACTATGCGCTGCTGCCCGACGGGCGTCTGCTGTTCGCCTCCGAGATCAAATCGCTGCTTTGCGACCCGGTACTGTCGCGCGAAATCGATCCCTATGCGGTGGAGGATTACTTCGCCTTCGGCTATATCCCCGACCCGCGCAGCATCTTCAAACAGGTCAGCAAACTGCCGCCGGCGCACTGCCTGACGCTGAAGCGCGGCGAGCGTCCGTCGGCGCCGCGCGCCTACTGGGACGTGCCCTTCACCGACAACGGTCTGCGCAACCCGGAGGAGGCCGGACGCGAACTGGTCGAGCGGCTGCGCGAAGCCGTCAACATCCGCATGATCGCCGAGGTGCCGCTGGGGGCCTTTCTCTCCGGCGGAGTGGATTCCAGTGCCGTGGTTGCGCTCATGGCCGGCCTGTCCGACGGCCCCGTCAACACCTGCTCCATCTCCTTCGGCGATCCCGCCTTCAATGAAAGCGAGTATGCCGCCCGGGTGGCGGAGCAGTATCACACCCGGCACCAGGTCGAGGAGGTCAACCCGGACGACTTCGAATTGATCGACCGGCTGGCCACCCTGTATGACGAGCCCTACGCCGACAGTTCCGCCATGCCCACCTACCGGGTGTGCGAACTGGCGAAGCGGCGGGTCACGGTGGCGCTGTCCGGCGACGGCGGCGACGAGAACTTCGCCGGTTACCGCCGCTATCGCTGGCACATGGACGAGGAGCGCTTCCGCGGCCTGCTGCCGGGCTGGCTGCGCGGTCCGCTGTTCGGCGCCGCCGGGCGCCTGTATCCCAAGCTGGACTGGGCGCCGCGCTACCTGCGTGCCAAGTCCACCTTCCAGGCGCTGGCGCGCGACAGCCTGGAGGGCTACTTCCACAACTTCTCCATCCTGCCGGATGCGCTGCGCCGTCAGCTCTACAGCGCCGAACTGAACCGGGAACTGGGCGGGTATCGCGGCATCGAGGTGTTCCGACGCTATCTGGACAACGCGCCCGAGCATCCCCTGTCCCGGGTCCAGTATCTGGATATGAAGACCTATCTCGCCGGCGATATCCTGACCAAGGTGGATCGGGCAAGCATGGCGCACAGCCTGGAGGTGCGGGTGCCGGTGCTGGACCACAGATTCGTGGAATGGGTCTCGGGCCTGCCGCCGCAGCTGAAGCTGCACAAACGCGAGGGCAAGCTGATCTTCAAGCGGGCCATGGAGCGTTACCTGCCCGATGACATCCTGTACCGGAAGAAGATGGGCTTCGCCGTGCCGCTGGCGGCCTGGTTCCGCGGCCCGCTGCGGGACAAGGTCCGCCACAGCCTGCTCGGCCCGGACCTGCTGGACACCGGCCTGTTCAATCCCGATTTCATCCGCCGGCTGGTCGATCAGCACCAGTCGGGCCAGCGCGATCACAGCGCCGTGATCTGGTCGCTGCTGATGTATGCCTCCTTCCAGCGCCAGGTCATGAACGCATGAAGATCCTGCATGTGCTCGATCATTCGATCCCGCTGCACAGCGGCTATACCTTCCGCACCCGGGCCATCCTGACCCAGCAGCACCGGCTGGGCTGGGAGACGGCGCACCTGACCAGCCCCAAGCACAACGCCCCGGCCGGGGTCGACGGTGGCGAGGAGGACAGCGACGGGCTGCATTTCTACCGCAGCCGCACGCCGACCGGGCCGCTCACACGTATCCCGCCGCTGGATCAGTGGGCAGTGGTGCAGGCGACCCTGGCCCGGCTGCGCGAGGTCATCCCGCGCGAGCGGCCCGACATCCTGCATGCCCATTCGCCGGCCCTGAACGGTCTGGCCGCTCTGCGCGCCGGGCGCGAGTTCGACCTGCCGGTGGTCTACGAGATCCGTGCCTTCTGGGAGGACGCCGCGGTCGATCACGGCACCAGCCGCGAGGGCGATCTGCGCTATCGTCTGACCCGGGCCATGGAAACCCATGTGGTGCGCCGCGCCGACGCCGTGACCACCATCTGCGAGGGGCTGCGCAGCGACCTGGTCGCCCGCGGTATCGCCGCTGACAAGATTACGGTGATTCCCAATGCGGTGGATGTCGAGCGTTTCGAATATGCACTGCCCAAGGATGACGTTCTGGCCGCGCAGCTGGGTTTGAACGACAACGTCGTGCTGGGCTTCATCGGCTCCTTCTATGCCTATGAGGGCCTGGTTCTGCTGCTGGAGGCCATGCCGGGCCTGCTGCAGGCGCGCGCCGACATCAGATTGCTGCTGGTGGGCGGCGGACCGCAGACGGAGAAGCTCAAGGCCCGCGTCGCCGAACTCGGGCTCGAGTCGCAGGTCATCTTCGTCGGCCGGGTGCCGCATGACCAGGTCCACCATTACTACAGCCTCGTGGATGCCTTCGTCTATCCGCGTCTGCCCATGCGCCTGACCGAACTGGTCACACCGCTCAAGCCGCTGGAGGCCATGGCCCAGGGCAAGCTGGTGGTGGCCTCGGACGTGGGCGGACACCGCGAACTGATCGAGGACGGGGTGACCGGGCAGCTGTTCCGCGCCGGCGATCCGCAGGCCCTGACGAGCGCAGTGCTGGCACTGCTCGATGATCGCGAGAACTGGCCCCGGAGACGTCGGGCCGGCCGGCAGTTCGTGGAGCAGGAACGCAACTGGGCCGTCAGCGTCGGGCGTTATCAATCCGTGTATGCGCGTCTGCTCCAGGGTGCGGCGGGATGAGCGAGGGACCGCGGCTGTTGGTGTTCACCACCCTGTTTCCGCACCCCGGCCAGCCGCACGCCGGCCTGTTCATCCGCGAGCGCATGTTCCGGGTCGCCGCTCACTGCCCGCTCACCGTGGTGGCACCGGTGCCCTGGTTTCCGCTGCAGGGCCTGATCCGCCGGTTCCGGCCGCA
>PABG01000051.1 GCA_002699185.1 Gammaproteobacteria bacterium
CCGCCGACGTCGCCGGTGCGCGCCGCAGCACACACACCAGCGCCCGGCAGCGGTCCCGGGCGAACACGCCCACCGCCGTCAGCGCCGGGTCCGGATGGGGCAGCACCAGCAGATGGCCGTCGTGCAGCCAGGGCCGGACGCGCTTGTGCAGCGTCACGCAGGCCCGCACCGTGTCCCGCTGTGCCGCCGCCAGCGTCGTCGGGTCGAGCTCCAGCCCCATGGAGCCCAGCACCGCCATGGCGGCCCGGGCGTGCAGCGACCAGCGCCGTCCCGTCTGGTGGCTGACCTCGGGGCCGATGTGACTGCCCATGACTTCGGGCGGTGCGAACAGCCCGTAGGCGGCCATCATCGGCAGGCGCAGATCGGGATCGTGGGCATCGGACAGCCACACCCGCTGCGTCCGGGACAGCGCCCGCCAGTCCGCCCGGCCGCCGCCGGACGCACAGGCCTCGATGTCGAGATCCGGGCGCGCCGCCCGGACGCGGTCGAACAGTGCCGTCGCCGCCGGCACCAGCGGCCGGCCGGCGCCCTGGGGCACGTCGCGGTTCATGTCCCACTTCAGCGCCGCGATCCGCCGATCCGCCACCAGCGTCTCGAGCACGCCGGCGACATGGTCGAGGCAGGCCGGCTGACCCAGGTCCAGGGCGAACTGGTGACGCCCCAGGGGCTGATCCGGCTCACCGAGCACCCAGCCGGGATGCGCCTCGAACAGGGCGCTGTCGCGATTGACCATCTCCGGCTCCACCCACAGCCCGAACTCCATGCCCAGGTGGCGGACCCGGTCCATCAGCGGCCCCAGGCCGTCCGGATACGCGTCCGGCCGCGGGGTCCAGTCGCCGAGGCCGCGGCGGTCGTCCCGGCGCCGGCCGAACCAGCCGTCGTCCAGCACGAACCGCTCGACGCCGAGATCGGCGGCGGCTTCGGCGATGGCGGCGAGCCGGTCCGGATCGTGGTCGAAGTAGATGCCCTCCCAGGTGTTGAGCTGCACCCGCGCCGCCGGCGGGCGGCTGCGCAGGCGGCGCGCGCCGTCCTGGAACACCCGCCGCAGCCCGTTGAGGCCGTCCGGGGACCAGCCGAGGTAGAGCGGCGGCAGCACCGCGTCGTCGCCGTCCCGATCCACCTCGGCCGCGTCCAGCGACACCTGGGCGACGAAGCCGCCGTCCCGGCGCTCGGCGACGTGCCAGTCGTAGTTGCCGAACCAGGCCAGATGCAGGCCCAGCACCGCGCCGGTGTCCTCGCCGAAGCCGGCTTCGCCCACCACCTGACCCGGGAACGCGTCGTGGGCGGCACGGGCCCCGGCCCGGCTGGTGCGGAAGCCGCCGCCGGCCAGCGGCACGCGCCGGACGGCCAGCTCCCCGGCCCAGCGGCCGCCGAAGGTCAACTGCTCGGCGGCGTCCGGCGGCAGCGGCACGGTGTGGCACAGCCGCCCCGCCGCCGGCCCGGCGCGCAGCGACAGCTCGAACAGACCCGGGGCGAATACCGCCAAGCCGACCGTGACGACGGCGCCTCCGGGGTGGCGGTAGATCACCTCGACGGCGTCGGCGCCCGCATCCCGAACCTGCCAGCGCCAGGGCCGCGCCGCCGCAGGACCCTGCCAGCCCGGGACTCCGGCCCAGCCCAGGGCCGGGTCGGGAAACAGCGGCATCGCCGCCGGCGCGGCCACCAGGCTGGCCGGTTCCGGGCGCTGCAGCAGCGCCGCCGGCGCCTCCTCCAGCACGGCCCCCAGGTGCACGATCTGGGGCGGCGCCAGGTCGCTCCAGGCGAGCCACAGGCCCGCCTCGCCGGCATCGAGGCGGCGCCAGGACAGCGAATCTGCCACGCCGTCGCCCGTCGTCCCACTCATCCGCTGAACACGCCGTACAGGCCGAGCTGCACCACGATCAGCGCCACCGCCCACCAGCGGATGTCGCGCCAGCGCCGCCGGTCCGGGGCGTCGGCGAAGGCGCGCGCCGGCGGCAGGCGCAGGCTGGCGACGGCGATGCCGAGGAACAGCAGCGTCGTGAACAGGTAGGCCGGCCACACCGGCAGGGCGTCCATCACGAGCCGCGGCTCCACGGGCGGTACACCAGCCGTTCGAGGTCCGCCGCCGGCAGCGGCGCGGTGCGCCGGCTCACCAAAACGATCAGCACCAGGGCATAGCAGAACGTCACGAACGCCACGTACAGCATGTTCCAGCCCGACGCCAGCAGCGCCCCTGCCAGGGGCACGCCGGTGGCCAGCGCCGCCAGCCCGGCCGCCGGGGTGGCGCTGCGGGTCAGCGCGCCGAGCACCAGCAGGGCCAGCAGCGGGCCCTGGAACAGCGACAGCAGCGTCTGCACGAATACGTAGATGCCGCCCATCTCGCCGATGAACGGCGCGAGGGCCATCGCCGCCAGCAGGATCACCAGGGTCAGCCAGCGGCCGAGGACCAGATCCCCCCGGGGATCGGCCCGGCGGCGCAGCACCCCCCGGATGTCCCGGGTCATCATTAGCGCCGTGGAGTTGATGCCGGAATCGATGGACGACTGCAGCGCTGCGATCAGCGCGACGAACATCAGCCCGGACAATCCCGGCGGCAGCAGGTGCCGGACCACCCAGGGCAAGGCCATGTCCGGATACTCGATGCGCGCCTGCATCACCAGGGCGAGCAGCCCGGGAAACACGATCAGCAGCGGCACCAGGGTCTTGGCGAAGGCGGCGAACATCATCGACGCGGAGGCGTCCCACTGGCTGCGGGCCCCGAGGGTGCGCTGCAGGATCGCCTGGCTGCCGCACCAGTAGGCCGGCGACAGCACGATGGCGAGCCCCAGCACCACGCCGGGCCAGGGAAACTCGGGATGATCCGCCGGCAGATAGGCGCTGAGATGGGTGGGATTCTCCGCCACCAGCCGGTCGGCGAAGGACGCCGCGCCGCCGGCCTCGGAGATGCCCAGGGCGACGATGGCCACGCCGCCCAGGAACATGATCACCACCTGCACCGCGTCGGTGAAGGCCACCGCCGCCAGCCCGCCGGAGATGCTGTAGAGCCCGACGACGGTGCCGGTGACCACGATGCCCACCCAGATCGGCCAGTCGAGATAGGTCTGCAGGGTCAACGCGATCGCCCACAGCGCCACGCCGATGGCGAACAGCGCGAACACGCTGGCGATCAGCGCCGCGAGCAGGCGCACGGCCTGGCTGTAGCGGGCCCCGAGGTACTCCGGGATCGAATAGACGCCGGCCCGCCAGTACAGCGGGATGAACACCAGCGAGGCCAGGATCATGGCCGGAATCGCGCCGACCCATTCGAAGTTGGCCTGGGCGATGCCGACCTGATAGGCCCCGCCGGCCGCGCCGACGTAGCCCTCCGCGCTGACGTTGGTGCCGATGATGGACAGGCCGATGATCCACCAGGTGAGCGAGCGGCCGGCGAGGAAGTAGTCCCGGTCGTCGTGCACCCGGCGGCCGAGCCGGACGCCCATGACGACGATGGCCAGCAGATAGCCGACCACGATGACCAGGTCCAGGACGTGCATTGCCGGTGGCGTCCCCCTCTCCCAGGTCGGCATTGTACACACAGGCCCCGGTGGGCCGAGGGGGACGACGGCGCTCCGCTCGGGCTAGACTAGATGGATGAACCTGGTGATGTACGCCATACCCTTCTTCATCCTGCTGATGGGCGTCGAATACGCCTACGGCCGCGCGCGCGGCCGGAACACCTATCGCCTGGCGGACACCGTGAACAGCCTGTCGCTGGGCACCCTGTCCCGGCTGTCCGGGCTGGTGAAGCTCGGCGTCGCGGGCCTGGTGTTCGAGGCGCTCCGCGGCTGGACGGGCATGGCTACCCTGCCTGCGGAATCCTGGGCGGTGTGGATCGTCGCCTTCATCGGCTACGACTTCTGCTACTACTGGTCCCACCGCTTCGGCCACGAGTGGAAGCTGTTCTGGGCCTCCCACGTCGCCCACCACCAGAGCGAGGAATTCAATCTGTCGACGGCGCTGCGCCAGACCAGCACGGGCAACACCTTCGTGTTCTACGTGCCACTTTACCTGCTCGGCTTTCCCACCGAGATGATCGTGACCGTCGGCGCCCTCAACCTGATCTATCAGTTCTGGGTGCACACCGAGCACGTACCGGCCCTGGGTCCCCTGGAATGGATCTTCGTCACGCCGTCGAACCACCGGGTTCACCACGCGCGCAATCCCGGCTACCTGGACCGCAACTACGGCGGCGTGTTCATCGTCTGGGATCGCCTGTTCGGCACCTATACCCCGGAGCGGGCCGACGAGCCCTGCGTCTACGGCATCACCCATCCGCTGGCGAGCTGGAACCCGCTGTGGGCCAACGTCCACGTGTGGTACGAGACCGCTCGGGACACCCTGCGCACCCGCCGGCTGCGGGACAAGATCAAGCTGTGGTTCTCGAGCCCCGGCTGGCGGCCCGACGACCTGCCGCCCTGGCAAGACGACTGGCAGCGGCCGAAATACGATCCGCCGATGACGCCGGGCGCGGGCCCGCTGGTGTTCGTCCAGTACTGGATCGTGACCGTCGCCGCGCTGGCGCTCATCGTCCTGGCGGCGGACCTGCCGCGGGCCTTCGTGCTCACCGGCGTCGTCGTGCTGGGCTACTCGTTCTTCGTTCAGGGCGCCTGCCTGGAAGGTCGCCGCTACGCGACGGCGCTGGAAGGCATCCGCGCCGTGCTGATCGCCGCGGCCGCCTGGCTGTGGCATCCGCTGCTGGGCACCACCCTGACCATCGTCGTCATGGCCTATGGCGCCGTCAGCCTGCTGGCGACCCTGCGCCTCGCCTCCCTCCGCTCGGAACCGCCGGCACTATGGACAAGCGGCCAGAGCTGACCCGGGAGCAGCTTCAGCTCATCTACGACAACACCAGCGACCTGGTGTTTCTGATCGCCGTGGAGGGTCCGGACCGCTACCGCGTGGAGCACGTCAACCCCGCCTACCTGGCCCGGACCGGCCTGGGGGCGGAGGAGATCGTCGGGCGGCGGCTCGAGGAGGTGCTGGCGCCGGAAGAAGCCGACTACGTGCGCGACCAGTACGGCCGGGCGATCGACGGACGCCGCCCCTACGCCTACGAGACCCGCGTTCCGCTGCGCGGCGACGCCACCTACCTGGACACCACCCTGGTGCCGGTGTTCGGCGACGACGGCGCCTGCAGCCATCTGATCGGCGTGTCCCGGGACGTCACCGGCAACAAGCGGGAGCGCCAGGCGCTGGCCCAGGAGAAACGCCGGGCGGAGAACTACCTGGACATCGCGGAAGCCCTCATCGTCGCCCTCGACACGGACATGCGCATCACCATGCTCAACCGCAAGGGCTACGGTCTGCTCGGCTACCCGGAAGGCAGCCTCACCGGGCACAACTGGTGCGAGGTATGCATCACGCCGGAGAAGCGGTCGGCGTTCGAGCGGGGTTTCCGCAGCTTCATCGAGCGGGGCGAGGCGGACCGGAACATCAACTACGTGCTCACCCGCAGCGGCGAGCGCCGGCTCATCAGTTGGGCCAACGCCATCATCCGGGACGAGAACGGCCGGATCACCGGCCTGCTGTCGTCCGGTGAGGACATTTCCGACCGCAAGCGGGCCGAGCAGGCGCTGATCGCCAGCCAGCGGGTCCTCGCGGCGGACGAGGTCGTGTCCGGCGTGGCCCACGATTTCAACAATGCCCTGCAGGGCGTGCTCGGCAACATCGAGCTGGCGCTGGCCCACTCGGACACCGAGCGGTTCCGCGAGCACCTCCACAGCGCAGCCAAGCTGGCCGACGATGCGGCCCGGCGGCTGCGGTCCCTGCGCGGGCCCAGCAATGCCCGCCAGGACGAGAGCGCCGAGCGCCTAGAGGTCAACGAGATCGTCGAAGACGCCATCGCGCAGACCCGTCCCCTGTGGAAGGACGAGGCCCAGCGCCACGGCCGCAGCATCTCGCTGACGCCGCGACTCGCGCAACCGTCACCCGTGGTGGAAGGCAACCGCAGCGAGCTGCGCACGGTGCTGTACAACGTCATCAAGAACGCCATCGAGGCCATCGGCGAGCTGGGCGAGATCCTGGTGGCCAGCGAGCAGGAGGACGGCCACGCCGTGATCACCGTGCGCGACGACGGCGTCGGCATGGACTCCCGCACCAGCACGCGGGTGTTCCAGCCGTTCTTCTCCACCAAGGGGCTGGAAGCCGGCCGCGGGCTCGGCATGAGCGCCGCGCACAGCATCGTCCGGGCGCACCGGGGCGACATACTGGTCCGGGAGACCAGCCCCGGCCAGGGCACCGTCATCGAGATCCGCCTGCCTCTGGCGGGCGCCGCCCGGGCGGACGCCGCACCGCCCGGGACGCGGAATCGCACCGGCGCGCCCGGCCGCATCCTCTGGGTGGACGACGACGCCGACATCCGCGCGCTGGCCGAGAGCTACCTGGGTGCCATCGGTCACGAGGGCGACGTGGTGGACAGCGGCCAGCACGCGCTGGCGATGCTCGACGGCAACGACTACGCAGCGGTGATCACCGACGTGGGCATGCCGGGCATGAGCGGCCTGGACCTCGCCCGCCACATCGCCGTCCGGCCCGGCCCGCGGCCGCCGGTGATCGCGGTGACCGGATGGGGCGACGCCATCAGCGAGGACGGGCGGCTGCCCGAGGGCGTGGCCGCGGTCATGTCGAAACCCGTGCGTCTGCAGCAGATCCGCGAGATCCTCGACGATCTGCCGGACCCGGAGGGCGCGTGATTCGAAGGGAGCCGCCGCACAACCGCCGGACCAGAACTTCAACGAGCCGGAATATCAACGAGAAGGGGGAGACCCGATGAGCGACCTGGACAAGGACCTGTTCAACCTGGCGATGTCCGACGAGGCATTGCCGCTGATGGACGCGGTCAAGAAACACATCGCCGAGAACGTCGAGCCGATCACCGAGGAGTTCTTCGCCCTCGACAAGGAGAAGACCGACCGCTGGTCCTGGCATCCGCGGCAGCTCGAGCTGCTCGACGGCGCCAAGGACAAGGCCAAGGCCGCCGGCCTGTGGAACTTCTTCCTGCCGGAGTCGGAGTACGGCGACGGTCTCACCAACCTGGACTACGCCTACATCGCCGCCGAGCTCGGCAAGTCGCCGCTGGCCTCCGAGTCGCTGAACTGCAGCGCCCCGGACACCGGCAACATGGAAGTGCTCGAGCGGGTCGGCACGCCCGAGCAGAAGGAGCAGTGGCTGAAGCCGCTGCTGAACGGCGAGATCCGTTCCGCCTACGCCATGACCGAGCCGGGCCTGCCGTCGTCGGACGCCAAGAACATCTCCACCAGCGCCGTGCTCGAGGGCGACGAGTGGGTGATCAACGGCGAGAAGTTCTACATCTCCGGCGCCGGCGATCCGCGCTGCAAGATCATGATCGTCATGGTCAAGACCAGCCCGGACGCGCCGCCCAGCAAGCAGCAGTCGCAGATCCTGGTGCCCATGGACACGCCCGGCGTGAAGGTGCTGGAAGGCATGGAGGTGTTCGGTCACGACCACGCCCCGCGCGGCCACATGCACATCGTGTTCGACAACGTGCGCGTGCCGAAGGAGAACATCCTGCTGGGTGAGGGGCGCGGCTTCGAGATCTCCCAGGTCCGCCTGGGCCCCGGCCGCATCCATCACTGCATGCGCTCCATCGGCAAGGCCGAGCGGGCGCTGGAGCTGATGGTCAAGCGCGGCGCCACCCGGGAAGCGTTCGGCAAGCCGCTGATCAAGCTCGGCAAGAATCTCGAAGTGGTGTCCCGCGCCCGCATCGAGATCAACGCCATGCGCCTGGCGGTGCTCCAGGCGGCCAAGGCCATGGACGTGCTGGGCAACAAGGAAGCCCGGGTGTACGTCAGCGCCGTGAAGGCGATGGTGCCGGAGAAGGTCTGCCAGATCATCGACGACGCCATTCAGATCCACGGCGCAGCGGGCATCTCCCAGTGGACGCCGCTGGCGGAGCTGTACACCGACATGCGCCACCTGCGCTTCGCCGACGGTCCGGACGAGGTGCACCACATGGTGGTGGGCCGCGCGGAGGTCCAGAAGTACGGCCTCTGGTAGAAACCGCGGCAGGCAGCCGTCACGCCGGCCCGGCGTCCAACCGCCGGGCCGCTCCCGGGGTCCCTTCAGCAGCGCCGGAGGCTGACCGGGACCCCGGACAACTTCGCAGGTATTGATGCGCTACGGCCCGATCCTGTTCGTCATCAGCGTCACCATGATCGCCATGGGCGACCTGATGCTGCTGCCCGCGCTGGTCGGCGGTTTCTCCAGCCGGCACGATGCCCAGCCGTTTCTGAATGCGGCGGCCGCGATTCTGCTGCCGGCGCTGCTGCTGTTCGCCGTCTCGAGGCGCCCCGACGTCCGGCTGGTACCGCGCCAGGCGTTCTTCATCACCACCGTGGTCTGGCTGATCACCGCGCTGGCGGGTGCGCTGCCTCTGGTGTTTCACGAGCACCTGCGCCTCACCGACGCGTTCTTCGAATCCATGTCGGGCATCACCACGACCGGGTCCACGGTGCTTCACGGCCTGGACACCATGTCGCCGGCGATTCTGCTGTGGCGCTCCATGCTGCAATGGCTGGGCAGGCTCGGCTTCATGCTCATGGCCATCGCCATACTGCCCCTGGTCGGCGTGGGCGGCATGCGCCTGTTCCGCTCGGAGTCCTCGGACTGGAGCGAGAAGTCACTACCCCGGACGCGGGACATCGCGGTGCGCATCGCCTGGCTGTACCTGACGCTCACCGGTCTGTGCGGTCTCGCCTACTGGGCGTTCGGCATGTCCGTGTTCGATGCGATCAACCACGCCATGACGACCCTGGCCACAGGCGGCTATTCCACCTCCGATCAGTCCATGGGCCGGTTCGGCTCCGACGGTGTGCTGTGGACCGGCACCGTATTCATGATCCTCGCCAGTCTGCCCTTCGTGCTCTACCTGGAGAGCCTTCGCCGGGGGATCCGGGTGTTCGTCCGGGACGACCAGGTCAGGTTCTTCTTCAAGATGGTGCTGACCGTGGTCGTGGCAGGCGCCGCCATGCTGTCCTGGCAGCAGAATCTTCCCGCCTGGGACGCCGTGACCGTCGTCGCCTTCAACGCGGTCTCGACCATCACCACCACGGGCTTCGCCAGCACGGACTACACGCTGTGGGGGGAATTCTTCGTCGCGGCTTTCGTGTTTCTGATGTTCACCGGCGGTTGCTCCGGCTCCACCGCCGGTTCGATCAAGATCTTCCGGCTGCAGATCGCACTGCATCTGTTCCGCATTCAGATCAAGAAGCTGATTCACCCCAACGGCGTGTTCGTCGCCCGTCTCAACGGCGAGCGGGTCAGCGACGACATCGTGTCGGCCATGGTGGGCTTCAGCCTCGCCATGATCCTGACGGTGGTGCTGGTCACCCTGGCACTCACCGCCCTGAACGTCGACTTCATGACCGCGATGTCGTCCGCCGCCACCGCCATCACCAACGTCGGCCCCGGCGTGGGCCCGCTGGTCGGCCCGGCGGGCAACTTCGCCGCGCTGCCGGACGCGGCGAAGTGGCTGCTGGCCGGCGCCATGCTGCTCGGTCGTCTGGAGCTGATGACGGTACTGGTGCTGTTCTCCCGCAGCTACTGGCAGGGGTGAGCAACCGGGCCGGCGATCGGGCACAGCGCACTAGCGCACCCTGGCCATGGTGAGGGCGTCCGCCAGCACGCCGTCTCGCATGGCGAACCGGCGCAGCCGACCCTCGACGTCGAAGCCACAGCTCCGATACAGGCCGACGGCCCGCCCGTTGTCCGCGAACACCGTGAGTTCGAGCCGGCGCACACCGAGCCAGTTGTCCGCCAGATCGATGGCAGCCGCCATCAGCGCACGCCCGACGCCGCGGCCGGCATAGGCGTCGTGCACCCCCATGCCGAGACTGGCGGCATGGCGGCGACGCGGATTGGCTTCCAGCACCAGGCCGATGTTGCCCACGGGATGCTGGTCCAGGCAGGCCACCAGCAGCCGGCGGTTCGGATCGAGGTGCGCCAGTCGGTCACGCCACAGCGCTGCGGAGGGCAGCGGCATCTGCAGCGTCCACCGGCAGGCCCGGGGCTGGGCGTAGATGTCCCGCAACGCCTCGTAGTCCTCGGGCTCGACGGCGCGGATGAAGATTTCGCTGGGTGCTGACGTTCCGTCCATGAAAAAAACCCTCGATCGGCGGCTGCGCAATCGAGGGTTTCGTCTCAACTGGCAGCCGGTTGGGGACTGCCAGATGCGCGCACGCAGCTAGGGAACCTCTGCACAAGCACGTTGAGATGATTGATACTGCTTGAGTTGTTGTCGAGGGTTTTGGATTAGATGAAGCAGACGACGTTCGCATCGGCGGCCTGGGATGGTAAGGGTAAGGTGACGCGCCGGGAGCGGTTCCTCAAGGAGATGGACGCCGTGATTCCGTGGCAGCGCCTGATGGGCTTGATCGAGCCCCACTACCCGAAGGCGGGATCTGGGCGCCAACCCCATCCTCTGGAGCGGATGCTGCGTATCTACTTCATGCAGACCTGGTTCAACCTCTCTGATCCGCAAGCCGAGGATTCGCTCTACGACAGCGAGTCGATGAGACGCTTTGCCGGGATCGAGTTGGCAGAAGACACCGTCCCCGACGAGTCGACGATTCTCAGGTTTCGGCATCTGCTGGAGGCCCACGACCTGACGCAGGCCATCTTTCAGGAAGTACGGGCGCTGCTGGAGGAGAAGCGGCTTCTGCTGAAGAGCGGAACGATCGTGGACGCCACGATCATCGCGGCGCCACCATCGACGAAGAACAACAAGAAGGCGCGCGATCCGGAGATGCGCCAGACCAGGAAGGGCAAGGACTGGCACTTTGGGATGAAGGCGCACGTTGGGACGGATCGGCGCGGCATCGTCCATAGCCTGACCACCACAGATGCAGCGGGGGCTGACATCACGCAGATGCCGCAGCTGCTGCACGGCGAGGAACGGGAAGTGTTCGGCGATCAGGCGTACTGGAAAGAGGCTGATCGGCAAGCGGCACGTGAGCGTGGCGTCCGCTATCGGGTCAACCGTCGCGGTACGAAGCAGCGGCCGTTGACCGAGTACCAGCGCCGCATCAACCGGTCCCGTTCGAAGGCGCGAGCCCGAGGTGAGCACGCCTTCCATGTCGTCAAGCGGCTGTGGGGCTTCAGCAAGGTGCGATATCGCGGCCTGGCGAAGAACACGGCCCGGCTCTACACCACCTTTGCCCTGGCCAACCTGTACATGCTGCGGCGCCGGTTGCTGCCGCGGGAGTGGTGTCTCTCGTGAGCGGGCAAACCGCTCATGAGAGGCCGATAACGGCCTCCGCGAGCCCGTCTGGCGGCGATTTCCGCGGCATTTGACGAGTTCCAGAGCCATTTTCACTATCCGGGCCTCCTGCACACCTACCTGTGCAGAGGTTCCCTAGGGAAAGCAAAGCAAGCTTCGGCGCCGAGGCTGAGTCTTTGCCAGACGACGTGGTAGTCGGACAGGTCTTGGCAGGTAATGTTCAAGCGTTTGAAGTCCTGATCCGCCGATACAACCAGCGCTTGTATCGATTGGCGCGCGGCATTCTCTCAGACGATCAGGATGCGCGGGAAGCGGTGCAGGAGTCATACGTCAAAGCCTACCTCAGCCTGGATGGGTTCAGGGGACCAGGTGGATTCGCAACCTGGTTGTATGTCATCACCAGAAATCAAGCGTTCTCGATGCTTCGCCACCGACAGCGAGAAGTGCCGATGGAGATGCCAACGATGGAAAACATACTGGACGATACCTCTCTGCTTGATGTACCTGATCCAGAAGAGGCGCTTGAGTCGGAGCGTCTCGGCAAAACGCTTCAGCATGCGATTGACCGCCTGCCGGACGCGTTTCGGATCGTGTTCGTGATGCGCATGGTGCAGGGAATGAGCGTTAGAGAAACCGCAGAGATACTTGATCTGAACGAGAAGACGGTGAAGACGCGGCTGTTTCGGGCCAGGCGAATGCTACGGGAGCGGTTCAAGGGGTACCTTCAGGGCGCTAGTGCGCATGTATACGAATTTGCCGGACGCCGATGCGATGCATTAACAGCTGCGGTCATGGCGCGGATTGCTGCGCTCGGCGCGGGCTCAATGGAGACTAGAAAATGACAGAAGCAGCTTTACTTGTATTCGGGATCGCTGCCATTGGCGGTGCAATTCTCGCCTTTCAGGTGATTCGAAAGGTGTTTGCTCCTTGGATTCTGTCTGTCACTCATGCGGTCCTCGGTGCAATTGGTCTGGTGCTACTAGTACTCGTGCTACTCCAGGATCCTCAGCAGGGGTTGATCATCGCTGCTCTTGTTTTGATGCTGGCGGCTGCACTTGGCGGCTTCTATCTTGCCTACAACCATCTGGAGAAAAGGATTCCTCCAATTGCATTGGTCCTGACCCATGGATCGGTCGCCGTGGTGGGGTTTGTGGTTCTGGGCTGGGCAGTTTTGGGCGCATAGGGTTGGTTCCATGCATCCACTGCATCCGATTATTGTGCATTTTCCGATTGCCTGCTTTGTGCTCAGCACGCTCGCCAACTTCATCGGCGCTGTCCTTGGTCCGGACCTGCAGATTGCCGGAATCAATCTGGCCGCTCATGCAAGGCTTCTGTTGTGGATCGGAGTGTCAGTATCTCCGATAGCTGTGGTCCTAGGGGCCGTTGATCATGTGCGGTTCAGGCACGAATGGCCTGGAGCGAACGATGTTGTGCACCACGCAGGCTGGATGGGCTGCGCTCTCGTACTTTACCTATTGAGCGGTCTCTTACGTGAGGCCGGCCATTTCATGAGCGCGCTAGTCGCTGAGGCTACAGGTTTTGTGTGTCTCATCGTTGGAGGCCTGGCTGCGTCAAGAATCGTCTACCCTCACACCCACCGCCAACGCCGGTCGCGCAGAGGTATCGCTCAAACCTCTGTAGGAATGAAAAGATAACAACAGTTGCTGTCGTGTTAGCCCGCTCTCGGTTCCGTTTTTTCTGCTGACACCGTCTTGGTGGGCGGGTGAGCGGGTAGTGACGTCGAATGGCTGATTCGCCTCCGATGCAGTAAGCAGATTCGTCGAGGGTATCAGCCTATAGATAGGGTACTCATCCAACCTGCCGCCGCGTGGAAAACACGTCGATTTGCGAAGCGTTCGATGTCGTAGAACGCGCGCAGCCGTGCCCCCATCGAACGGCGTAGAAGTACCTAAGGAGCCGTTGCCGCTTCAACAGGCCGAACCAGCTCTTTGCGACCGCATTGCCATTGAGGTCGCCGCTGTCGCTCATGGAACTTTTGATCCGATGGTCATCGCGCAGATCCTGGAGGGTTCCGCTCGCGTATTGGCTGCTTTGGTGCGATTGAGTCGGTTACGCGAGCTAGGCCACGACGCTGCGGTCTCATTCAGCAGCGCCTTTAGCGCCATGTCTCGCGCCATCCGATGCCCAATCGACTGACCGACGATCGCCTTCAGCTCTAGGCCTAGCATCATAGCCAGATACAGTCGACGCTCCTGGGTTCAAACGCAGATGTTGTCTAAGGCCTAGGGTTGCTTCGGCGGTCTAGCCGTGAATGACCGGCCAAGACTGTTTGGTGCTGCCTGAAAAGCAAGCCAATTTGCTTGCTCTTGAGTTAGTAGCACATCATGGCCAATGGCAAACGATGACGGTGTCAGGGCGCATGCCGCTGCTTCATTTCCGTTAGTCACGAATCAGGTTGCTGCGGTTTGAGACAATCACCTTCCTCCTTGACCTGGTCCAGAACCCGCCGGAGCCGAATTGGACCTTCGACTTGAGGATCATTCTGGTTAACGAAAGACTTCCCACCATGCTGTTGAAACCCGCGCTCTTGGCGTTGGAGTACTGTGTCATGGGGTCCCAATTCTTCGGTTAAGGCTGCGATCGCCTGATGAGGCTTGCCGGCCAGTTGTATTTCGTATCGCCTGAACCTGAGCTAGAACTGCCACCTCGCCTTCCTTTCTATGAGCCAGGTGCCCCTTGGGCCTTGTGACCTCCAGGTCAGGTGCTGACTAGTTCGGCGGCGAATCAGGGTCTTCCCCCAGCCACCGGAGGCGTTTTCGGGGTTCGGTCGCGTGGAGGAGCGCCTGCATCGCTGAGGATTCCACGGCGCCTAAATGGGGCAACGTGAGAGAAGTGTGTTGGTGCGGAATCTCGGTGGGGCCTCGAGTGGTTACCCGTTGTTGCTGGCGGACGTCTGCCGGCGGCCCCTCGTGCGCGTGACCTATGCGTGGGCGTGCGGTAGCCGGTCGCGTCCGCCACTGCCGTGGCGGAGCTGACGGCCGTCAAAGTAGCCATTATCTTGGGTCGCAGTCTTCACGGCCTGTCTGGGGATGCTTGATGTCCCGGCTGACTCATCGTTACAACGACTTCAGGTATTCCGCTATATCGCGCGTTTCAGCTGGAGTGAGCTCAAGCTGCAGTTTGTCATTATATCGACTGACTGCATCCTCGAGCGTGTCCGCGGATCCGTCGTGGAAGTAGGGCGGATGCGTCCACAGGGCGGACAGTGGCGAGGTGCGCCAATGCCTGGAAGCTGACCGTTGCACGTAGCCCGGATCCAAAGAGGCTGACGCCCCTGCATCGTGCAACGTGTCATTGGCATCTGTAAACTCCGCGCCGGCGTGGCAGCTGGCGCAATTTGCCTTGCCGCTGAATAGTGCTTCCCCCCGTTCCGCAGCGATTTCGTCTACAAAGGTGGGTAAGTAGTGTGCATCGGCGAAATCCTGCATACCCGGGTCATTCTCTAGTACTTCCAGGCCAGGTGCAGCGATCGATAGCTGGTAGGCCTGCAGCGCGGGCAGATAGTTGCTAACGCAATCGGCCTTGCCGTCACTTTCTATGTTGTCCACGGGCACTGTGATCGTGGTCCCTTCTGGCCCGCCAGCGGCTGAACCTGCGGCAAGCACAATGTCTGCAACGCAGTCGGCACCGTCTCCGCGCTGGTCTCGATTGATCGGGTTACCATCGTTTTGCAGGGGATCGGGCAGCCGCGGATCCGCAAATACGCCTTGGCCCCCCATCTGGGTAACGCCAACATAGCGGTTCCAGTAAGCCAGTTCCGAACCATCACCCGTGTAGATCGTACTGTGAACGTTGTCCAGTCCGAATACGGGTGGTATGAGCGGTGCGGGTTCGTCTTTGCCGTCAATATTGAAGCGCGGGTCGAACTTGCCAGGCCCCCAGGAGTTGTAGATTGCCGCGTTGGCGCTGTCCGCTACGGCTGGCGAGAGCGCGATGATGGCGCCGGGATTTAGGTCACGGTTCGCCCAACCGTCCAGGCGGTGGCCGATGCCCAGTGGAATCCGCGGGTTGGCCGCATGTCCGGCATTGTCCACGGTCGAGTGGCATAGTGCGCATGTGATGCCGACTCGATCCAGGTGCAGCCTGTCGTCGCTGCCCATCGTGACGGTTCCCTTGATGCCGACGACGGCATTCAGCTGAATCAACGCCAGAGTGGATTGCGGATCGTCAAGGGGAATGCAGAGGTGGTCTGATCTTTCGAGACACTGTTTCCGGTTTCTTAAGTGGACAGGCCGCTGGGGTTGAGGGTTATCCACGGAGCGAGCGCAGGCCCCGTAAAGGCCAGCGCTCGATCGGTGGGTAACCCGGCCTTCATGCCGCCATCGACACCGGCTGGAAGTACACCGTGTCCGGTGTCTGCTCGTCCAGCGCGCTGTGCGGGCGGCGGGTGTTGTAGAACTCTAGGTAACGGGTCAGGTGGCTCCGGGCGTCAGAGACGCTCTCATACGCCCGCAGGTACACCTCCTCGTATTTCACGGTCCGCCAGAATCGTTCGATGAACACGTTGTCTCGCCACGAGCCTTTGCCATCCATGCTGAGCCGCGCGCCGCTGCCGAGGACCGTGGAGACGAACTCCTCGCCGGTGAACTGCGATCCCTGGTCCGTGTTGACGATCTCGGGGACGCCGTAGCGGTCGATCGCGCTCTCCAACGCCTCCACGCAGAAGTCGGCCGTGAGCGTGTTGGAGAGCTGCCACCCCAGCACCCGCCGGGATGCCCAATCGAGCACCGTCGCCAGATACACGAACCCGCGCTTCATCGGCAGATACGTGATGTCCAGTGCCCAGGCGTGGTTCGGCCGGTCGATCACCTGGCCGCGCAGCAAGTACGGGAACACTCGATGGCCTGGATGCGGCCGGCTGGTTCGAGGCCGCCGGTAGATCGCTTCGATCCCCATGCGCCGCATCAGCGTTCGCACGTGGGTCCGGCCCACCTCGAACCCCTCGTCCTGCAGCAAGCGCTTGAGCATCCGGCTGCCGGCAAACGGGTAATCGAGATGGAGTTCGTCGATCCGGCGCATCAGCGCCAGGTCCGCATCCGAGACCGGCACCGGCTGGTAGTACACCGCCGAGCGCGACAGCTCGAGCAGCTCCGCCTGACGGCTCACCGGCAATGCATGCTCGCGATCGATCATCGCTTTGCGCTCGGCCCGTGTATCCGCCCGAGCGCGCCCTCTAAAAAATCGTTCTCCATGGTCAGCTGGCCGATCTTGGCCTGCAGATCCTTCACGCTCGGTCCCGACTCGGCGGCTTTCCGCTCGGCCTTGGTGAGGAACGCCTCCTCAGCCTGAGACAGCAGCTGCCGTTTCCACTCGGTGATCTGGTTGGCGTGAACGTCGAACTGCTCAGCAAGCTCGACGAGGCTCTTATCGCCCTTCAACGCCGCGAGCGCGACCTTCGCCTTGAACTTCGCGCTGTGGTTTCTTCTTGGTCTCTTCATCTCTGCTCCATCGGGCATCAGCCCATTGTCGAGCAGCCTATCCACTTATGCGAGTGTCCTGATTTTCGAGACCGGCTCTTGCTGCCATCGAGGACGCCGTCTACCACGGCAGGTGGCAACGCGTCGACGTCGACCTTCAGGCCCACGGCCAGTGCCGTGGCCGGGTCGACGGCATTTTCGATGACCGTGTGCATTTCCAGCGTATCGGTCCAATGCTGCTCGTCGCCGAAGGTCCAGTAACGAAAGATGTTCTTACCTAACTGGATCATTTCCTCGCTGGCTGCGCTGGCGGTCTCCGGACCGACAACTTCGCCGTTTATGCCGCCACCACGGGCGCCCGCATGGGTATCGGGCGGCGGCGTAGGTGTTCGGATCGGCCTATCATGGTTACCGCCGCAAGCTGCCACAAGCAGCACCAAGCTGTAAGCCAATATTGCGAAAAAGCTTCTCTGCGCACCCATCTCAGGCTCCAGTCAGTAATGGCTACTACACAGGATGGAGTTGCGCAGAAAAGGTTCCCGGCGATCACATTGCTCTCTCTGGTTCAACTAGCCGACTAAGCTTTTCGACAAAATGGCGGTAGAACGCTAAGTCGCGCAGGAGTACGCATCATGCCTACGAACATCCGAACGTGAGCCAATTAGCGACCAAGGGTGTTCGTACGGCGCTTGAATGCAGCTCGTATTTCATGCCCTGGGTGCGGTGTGGTGGGCGCCAGGGTCACATCGATTGCCCATCCAATGACCGCCTTCCTCGAACTGTCCCCGATCCGACGGGTGGTGCTCAGTACTAGCCCTGGTTGCCAATGGTCCGGCGTCCTGGTGAAGCGAGCTGGCCAACGCCGTGACGCGATCGCTCGCTTGCAGGGTCGGCGAATCGACCTATGTCAGTCTGGAAAGGTACCCAGCCCGTATCACGAAGTCTCCGAATGGCTCTCCTGGTTGTCGTTGCTCCGAGTAGTGGCGGAATAGCTGTCTCAGTTCGCTGAGGATCTCTCGTTCTCCGACATTCTCCAGATAGAGCTGGTTGAGCCGTTGCCCGTGGAATCCACCTCCGAGGTAGACGTTGTACTTTCCTGGTGCGCGTCCAGTGAAACCGATCTCTGCGAGGTACGGCCGAGCACAGCCATTCGGGCAACCGGTCATACGTACGACGATTGGCTGGTCTGCGATTCCGGCCTCGAGAGCGAGCGCCTCGAGCTTCGTAACCAGATCGGGCAGGTAGCGCTCGCTCTCTGCCATGGCCAACCCGCATGTGGGGAATGCCACGCACGCCATCGAGTTGCGCCGCAGCATGCCCTGTCGTTGCGGCCGCTCGAGTTCCTGTAGCAGAGCGTCAATGCGATCCTTGACGTCCGGATCTACGTTCGCAAGCACCAGGTTCTGGTTGGGGGTCAACCGAAACTCGCCGGTCATCGTTTCGGCTATCTGACGCAGAATGGACTTCAGAGGATGCTCGGAAGAATCCCGAATACGGCCGTTCTCTACGAACAACGTGTAATGCCAACGACCGTCGTCGCTCCGCACCCAGCCGTAGCGGTCACCGTTGTGCTGGAAATCGAAGGCCCGGGCAGGCTCGAGCTCCAGACCTGCCCTTGCCTGAACCTCTCGGACGAACCAATCGAGACCATGGGTGTCGATGGTGTACTTCAACCGAGCGTGGCTGCGGTCGACACGGTCCCCGAAGTCCCTTTGCGTGCTCATAACCGCCTCTGCAACAGCACGCACCTGATCCCGGTGAATGAATCCGATCACATCTGCCAGCCTCGGGTACGTGGCTAGCGCGTTGTCCGTGCGCCCCATGCCGCCGCCGACACAAACGTTGAAACCCGCAAGCTCAGAACCTTCCTTGACTGCTATGAAGCCAAGGTCCTGGCTGAACACATCAATGTCGTTGGCGGGTGGCACGGCGAAGCCGATCTTGAACTTTCGGGGCAGATAGGTAGGCCCGTAGATGGGCTCGGCGTCTTGCTCCGGTAGGATTCGCTCGGCGCCCAGCCAGATCTCTCCGTAGGCGTTCGACCGGGGCGCAAAATGATCGCTCAGGCTGCGTGCCAAATCGCAGATCGCAGCATGGACCTTTGACTCGTATGGGTTGGAGGCAGCCATAACGGTACGATTCACATCCCCGCATGCCGCGCGGGAATCCAGACGAATCGAATCTAGCGCACGAATGACCGGCTGCACATTGCGCTTCAAGACACCATGGAATTGAAACGTCTGGCGTGTGGTCAGCCGCAAGCTTCCATCTGCATATTCGCGGGCTATATGGTCCAGCGCCAACCACTGCGAAGGCGAACAGATACCACCTGGCAGCCTAAGTCGAAGCATCATCTGATACGCTGGCTCCAACTTCTGACGACGGCGCTCGTCGCGGAGGTCGCGATCGTCCTGCTGGTAGAATCCATGGAACTTGGTTAGCTGTGTATCGTCCTGAGCGAAGGCTCCCGTCAGTTGATCGTTCAACCCATTCTCGATGGATCCGCGCAGGAATTGACTGCCGGCCTTAAGGCGCTCATTTCTGTGTAGTTCTTCCAGAGGCCGGCTTACGTCCCGGCTACGATCGATCTCTTTCATCGTTGCCACTCAATAAACGTCACGCTGATAGCGGTGGTCACGCTGGAGCTGGCGCAGGTAAGACTCCGCTTCCTCGCGGGAATGTCCGCCATACTCGCTCACGATATCCGCGAGGGCAGTATGGACGTCGGGCGCCATTTGATCGGCGTCACCGCACACGTAGACGTGCGCACCTAGCTCGATCCAGTGAAACACGTCGCGTCCCTGTTGCCGCAGTCGATCCTGGACATAGATCTTTTCGGCCTGGTCCCGTGAGAAAGCAACGTCCATGCGGGTGAGCAGACCTTGTGAGACCCAGTGTTGCCACTCGGTCTGGTACAGGAAATCCGTGCGGAAGTACCGATTTCCAAAGAACAGCCAGTTGTCCCCTTTAGCGCCGACGCTCTCCCGTTCCTGCATGAACGCCCGGAACGGTGCCACGCCGGTACCAGGGCCGATCATGATGATCGGCACCGAAGAGTCTGCAGGCAGACGAAAACGATCGTTGCGTCTCACCCAGACATCTATGGTATCCCCTGGCGTGACCGCGTCCGCTAGATGGGTAGAGGCGACGCCGTGGCGGTCTCGACCATGGGATCGGTAGCGTACCGCCGCGACCGTGATGTGCAGTTCTTCCGGCCATGCCGACAAGCTGGACGCGATCGAGTACTCGCGGGCAGCGAGGGGACGAAGCATATCCACGAGATCCTGGGCGGCGATTGGGTTGGCCGGATACCGGGAGACGACATCTACGATCCAGCGGCCATGCGCGAATGACATTTGGTCGGCTCGCGTGCCCGTGGTTATCAGGGCGTCGAGTTCCGGATCCATGGCCACACTAGCCCACGCCTGGAGAAACTTTGGCGTGACCGTGGTGATCTCGAGGTGTTCGATAAGCGCATTTTCAAGGGGCGCATTTGCGCCTTGGACGGATACCTCCGCGCTGGGGTCCAGGCCCAATACGTCCAACAGTTCAATGACAAGCTGTCTTCGATTCGGAGCTCGTAGGCACAACACGTCACCCGGCTGGTAACGGATGTCTGAACCACTCAAAGAAAGCTCCAGGTGGCGGACCTCATGGTCAGAACCACGGCCATCCAGCCGGATGTTCTCTAGCACCTCCGCACGAAGCGGCCGGTCTTTGTGATATGCAACCACCTCAGTTGATGCGGTTGGTCGCCCCAGCGTCACCACGTTGCCCGCCGGATCGGTGTCCTCGATCAGCTCCGCAACCGCACTTAGGGCTTGTTCGATGCCATTGTCGGCGGCTTCCTCGAAATCAATGTCGCAATCGACGCGTGGGGCCAACCTCGTGGCGCCCAGCACCGCCAGGCGCTCGTCGAAATCCTTGCCCGTCTGGCAGAAGAACTCGTAGCTGGAGTCGCCAAGCGCCAGAACCGCAAACCGAAGCCGTTCGAGATTGGGTGCCTTGCGGCTGTGCAGAAACTCGTAGAAATCCAGGGCCGAATCGGGCGGCGTGCCTTCTCCGTGTGTGGCTGTAACGACCATCAGAAGGCGTTCATTTCGCAGCTGCGCCGCTGGGTACTGCGCCATATCGCAGACCCGCGCGGAAACGCCCCGGCATTCGGCTAGCGAGGCTGCTCGTTCTGCAACAAGCTTGGCGTTTCCCGTTTCGGATCCGTACAACACCGTCAAGGCCAGCGGCTCCGAGGCGCCTGTGGCAGATTGAGACCAGTCTGAAGGCTCGGCGCCAAACCCAGCTAGATAGCCGCTAACCCAATTGATCTGGTCGGGAGTCAGGGTTTCGATCAGGCGTTTCAGCAGCACGCCCTGATCGATGGATAGCGGGCCCAGACTCGTGGGCTCGCGGTTTGACACAGCTTCCGCTGGCTTCCCACTCATTCAGGGCTTTCCACCGTGCGTAGGTAGGGCTTGTGTGTATCGAATCCTCCCGGGTACTTTTTGGCAGCCTCTGTGTCACTCACAGCCGGCGGAATGATTACGTCGTCTCCACGCTTCCAGTTTACGGGGGTGGCAACATTGTGAGCTGCGCTGAGCTGCATCGAATCCAGCAGTCTAAGTACCTCATCGAAGTTGCGTCCCGAAGACATCGGATAAACCAGAATGGCTCTGATTCGCTTGTCCGGGCCGATGAAGAACACTGAACGCACAGTGGCGTTGTCCGCAGGCGTTCTTCCTTCCGAGGTACCAGGCTCTGCTTCTGGCAGCATATCGTAGAGTTTGGATACCTCGAGATTCGTGTCCCCGATTAATGGATAGTTCGGAGCCGCCCCTTGGGTCTCTTCGATGTCCTTAGCCCACGCCGCATGGTTGCTCACTGGATCTACCGACAAACCAATGATCTTGGTGTTGCGTCTGTCGAACTCGGGCTTGAGTCTGGCCATATATCCCAGTTCTGTAGTGCAGACCGGCGTAAAGTCCTTCGGGTGTGAGAAAAGGATGCACCAGCGCCCTTCGATCCATTCGTGAAACTCAATAGCTCCCTCTGTCGTCTCTGCTGAGAAGTCAGGGGCAAGCGAACCAATTCGCAAACTCATCCATTCGCTCCATCTTTATACGTGGCGAGGATTCTATTGAGGTGGCGACTCCGATCGAAGGAACAATCTTCCATATAGATATGCGCCATGACGATGTTGTTATCAACATCGTCGATCTGAATTATTGGATACTTCGATGTCGCCCGGGAGAAGTGCTGAGACAAATCGTCGATGTAGACCCACCTGCTGTCGATTCCCCATTCGAAACCCGAGCCAGTTGCGGATCCGCCTTGTTATTTCCTGTGTGTCCGGGTTGCCCAGGAGTCGTCATGCGTGCGGGGGCCGGGCGACATCCCTGGACTCCCCTCTGTCGCATTTCGTGCAGTTTAGGCGGGCGCCAATTTTCGAACGGCGTCCGGCAGCAGTCGTTACCCAAGGCCGTTCAATCCACGGTGGGTTGTGACGGACGTGCTGCAGATGCCCGCACGCCAGTTCGGCCACCCAGTGACCTTCTTCGTCTCTCTGGAATCCCACTATTGGTCGACGCATTGGTCACCACATCCTCTCGTGTCTTGATGCTGCTTAGCTGCAGAGTGGTTTTGATGTCCAAAAACGAGCCGTTGGAACGGTCCCGTTGCAATTTCCATCGCGTCATCTGCCACAATTGCGGCACTCTTTCCCTTGCTGTTCGAGACCATCACGCAAACGATAGCAATCATCCTCTGGTGATCTCATTCATGTTCGGCCTTCTGGTGTCGATGGTACTGGTAGCGATTGCCCTGCCTGCGCTGTATGTGATTCTTGATGACCTGGGCGTGGTTACGGATTGGAGAACTGAAGGAGTCTGACAATGGATTGGAAAAGATCATCTGTGATGGCGGTCGCATTGATTGCGATCCTAGGATCAGCCAACAGCTTGCTGGCTCAAGCGCCGGATGCGACTCTCGCGACAGAGGCTCTTTCGCCCCCGACTCGCGCGTTGCTGGTTCAAGAGATGCAGGCGCTGGCAGAGGCAATGGGTCGGGTCCACCGTGCGATGGTGATGGGAGAACATCGTACCGTGGCAACTGAAGCGAAGGGCATCCATGAAAGCTTCGTTCTGGCGCAGGAGCTAAGCGAGACGCAACGCCAAGAGATTCAGACTGCCTTGCCGCCGGCATTCCTCTCGGCAGATCAGGCCTTCCATGAACTTTCCGCGAAGCTTGTGGACGCCGCAATTCAGGAGGATGTCCGTCTGGAACGACTATGGTTCGACGAACTGACACGAGCCTGTCTTGGGTGCCATCAAACGTTTGCTGCGAAGCGCTTTCTCGGGTTGGCAGGGGCAAGTGATCGGAAGCAGGGTGCTGAATCGGGCTAGGGCCTATGCCAAGGCTCCGATCCGAAGGAATAGACAGTACCTCTATTGGTCTTGGCTGTTTATCGGAGCTTGGACCTTTGCGGAGACGGTTCAGTGGAAGAATTTGAGAAACGACAAAAGATTGCGGCCTATCGACAACATGCGGATTCATTGCCGGATCTTCTCGGAATCGAGCTCACTCAGGTTGGAGACAAGGCGCTACAGGTCTCCCTACAGATAGAGCCTCGACACCTGAATCCAGCGCATACAAGTTGTCACGCGGCTACGATGGTGGCAATTGCTGACACTGCCTGCGGTTGGGGCTGCGTTGCGCACTTACCTGGCAAAGCCAAGTCATTCACGACCGTCGATCTGAGCTGCAACCTTCTCCGAGCGGTCACGTCGGGAAAGCTCATCTGTGAAGCAGTCCTGCTGCATGGCGGGCGCACAACGCAGATTTGGGATGCGATCGTTCACTCCGACCAAGGGGTGAGGGTCTCTGCGTTTCGGTGTACCGAGTTGATTCTCTATTGATGCGATATTTGTAGGAGCATTCCCTGAACCGGTGACTACTTTCCCTGCTCATCTTCAAGATTTCCCTGTTCAGCCAAGTAGGGAATTGGACTCCTAACTGATTGAAATTGTTCAAATAGTCGATTCATTTGGTCCACTGTCGATTGCGTAGATGAGGCGTGTCCCTGTTTCTTCCCTGTGTATCAGGGATTCGTGTCGGAGAGTGTTTAGCTCCAGACTGCACGCACCGCCAACAAAAATGGGGCCCAAAGGAGATTGTGTGATTAGTCTTCAGTGGGACGCCCGAGCAGAGAGGGGCTTGCGCAAGCAAGCCCCTCTTTTTCTATGCGAGCTGATCCAGCAACGCGCGGATGCCGACCACGTTCATCAGCCGCTTCAGGTTGTAGGCCAGGACGCTGAGCGCCATCTCGGCTTTGACCGAGGAGAGGCCTCGGCAGAGGAAGCGACCATCCCCCATCTGTCGTTTGATGGTCCCGAACGGGGCTTCCACGCTCGCTTTCCTGCGGATCATCGCCCCCCGGTCCTGCCGTAGTCGCTCCGCGCTCCGCTCGAACGCCGCTTCATGGAAGTGTCGGCTCACCCAACGGCGGTCCGCAGATGTACAGTTGGATCTCAGGTGGCACGAGGCGCAGGCATCCGTCGTGTAGAGATGCACCTGGTTCTTCGAGCTGAAGGTCTTGTGCCTCAGCCATTCGCCAGCAGGGCAGCGATAGGCGTCCTTCGAGGGCTCATAGACGAAGACGGCTCGCTGGTAGTGCCCGCCGCTCGCCGTGTTGTTCACCGCGCGGTTCGGTGGAACCAGGGCCGTGATACCGTCATCGTCGCACCGTTGAAGATGCTCGCCTGACGAGTAGCCAGCATCTGCCAGCACCGTCAGACGATCCTGTCCCAACACAGCCTTGGCTTCCCGCGCCATCGGGTACAGCAGCCTGTTGTCGCCACCCGATTGCGTCACCTCGTGGTGCACGATCAGCTTGTGCGCCGTCTCAACCACGCTCTGGATGTTGTAGCCCAGCACCGATCCGTTACGCCCAGACCGCATCAGCCGCGCCTCCGGTTCGGTTCGGCAGTGCTGGCTCTTGCCCTCCGCCCTCATGGCCTGATCGTCCAGGTCCAGAGCGGCCCGCTCCTCCGTCAACTGCTCGAGAGCTGCTTCCACATGCTCCCGCTTCACGGTGTGTTCTTGGCGGCTGTCCGCTGCTTCCAGCTCCTGCAGGTACTGCTCGACTTGGCGATCGACGGCAGCACGACGCTTCTCCAACTGGCTTCGTGTCACCACCTGGTCCTTACTCGCAGCCGCCCGGAACTTGCTGCCGTCCACCGCTACTTCCTGGCCCAGCAGTCTGGCCTCGTTGCAGAACAGCACAAACGCCCGGCACACCTGCTTGAGCCCCGCGCCGTTGTCCCTGCGGAAATCCGCGATCGTCTTGAAGTCCGGCGCCAGCTTCTCCAGCAGCCACATCACCTCGACGTTGCGCTGGCACTCACGTTCCAGCTTGCGCGAAGAGCGAACCTGGTTCAGATAGCCGTAGATATAGAGCTTGAGCAGAGCCTGTGGGCGGTATCGCGGTCTGCCCATCACCTCGTCGACGGTCCCGCTGAACCCCAGCTCCGCCAGATCGAGGCTACAGACGAACGCATCGATCACCCTCACCGGGTGATCGCTGGGAACGAAATCATCGAGAGAAGCAGGAAGGAGGCTCGTCTGACCGCGGGGCTCGCCGTCTATGTAACTCATAGAAAATAGCCGCACCAAACGATGCGGCTATTTTCGCAGGGGTCGGAGACTTTTCACACAGTCTCCGCTGGGCCCCATTTTGATTGGCGGAGAGGCAGTCGGCCATTTCGCAATGACACCACGCGACACCGCGCGCCAAAAAACCAATGAAATCACAGGGTTTCCCGAATCCTTACCCCGCCACTCCGTGACACCTTGTGCCACCCAATGACGGAGGCTATAGTGGGACGCACGTTGGGTCAAGCACTAGGCGGAGACATTGCCGAAGGTTGCGCGGGAGCTGTCGGCCACGGAGGTGCGCCGGCTCAAGAAGCCCGGTATGCATGCCGTCGGCGGCGTGAACGGCCTGTATCTCAACGTCAAGCCGAGCGGAGCCCGCAGCTGGATCCAGCGATTGAAGGTCGGCGGGAAACTTCGGGAGCTGGGTCTGGGCTCATTCCCTACGGTCACGCTCGAGCAGGCCCGCGAGAGAGCCAGGGAGCACCGTCAGCAGGTCTGGGACGGCATCGACCCCATCGCCGCCCGGCGCGCCGCCCAGGACGCCCTGCGGGCCGCTGAGGCCCGCCGAATCACCTTCGACCAGGCCGCCACCGCCTGCTGGCGTTCCAAGTCCATCGAGTTCCGCAATCCGAAGCACGCCCAACAGTGGAAATCCACACTCGACCTGTACGCCAGTCCGGTGATCGGTTCGCTGCCGGTGGACCAGGTGGAGCTCGCGCACATCGTCAGCATTCTGCGGCCGATCTGGGAGACCAAGACGGAAACAGCCAGCCGGCTACGTGGCCGGATGGAGACCGTCCTGGAGTGGGCGCGCGTGTCGAACTACCGCAGCGGTGAGAACCCGGCGAAGTGGGAGACGCTGAAGCACGTGCTCCCGAAGCCGTCGAAGGTGAAGAAGGTCCGCCACCACGCAGCACTACCCTGGCAGGCCCTGCCAGGCTTCATGACCAAGCTGCGAGGCCGGAAAGGCATTGCGGCGCGCGCCCTCGAGTTCCTGATTCTGACCTGGGCACGATCTGGCGAGGTCCGCCTGGCGACCTGGGACGAGATCGACTTGAAGGCCAAGCTCTGGACAATTCCAGGCGCGCGGATGAAGGCCGGCAAGCAGCATCGGGTCCCGTTGTCAGAGCCCGCCGTGAAGCTCCTGAAGGCTCTCCCTCGGCACGAGGAATCGCCCTATGTGTTCTGGGCACCGCGGGGTGGCCCGCTATCTGACATGGCCTTGTCTGCCGTCACGCGCCGCATGGAGGTCGCGGCGGTGCCTCATGGGTTCAGATCCTCGGCCAAGGATTGGGCTCGCAACTCCACCAGCTACGCGGACGAGGTGAGCGAGCTGCAGCTGGCACACGTCAGCAGCGACGCCACGCGGGCCGCCTACGCCCGAGACGAGCTGCTCGCCAAGAGACAGCGCCTCGTGCGCGACTGGGCGAAGTTCTGCAGCAGCGAAACCTCGGCCGCCAAAGCCTCAGTTACGCCAATCAGGGGCGAACGTGCTGAGCAATAGCGCCAAGCGAGCGATCCGGGAGGTGGTACGCAGGCACCTCGGCAGCTATCCCGAACCTGAGGCCTTCGCCAATGGCCTGATCAGGGCAGCGGGTCAGATCTACCGCAACCGCGATGCCGATAAAGGCGCCGCCCCGAGGTGGATTCAGCGCAAGCGCATGGAGAAGCTCGCAAGACTTCTGCGATCCATTGAGCAACACACTGGCACGTTTACGGCGCATGACTGGCGCAATCTATTCACCGCCGGGCGCCTGCCGCCAGATCTTCAGCAGCTCACTGAAGCGTGGCTTCCCGACCTAGCAACCGCGGCTGAGAATGCCAACCTGGTGCTGGCGAGACCCGGCAAGCCGATAGATTCTGGGCTTTGGGTCTTCGTGTACTGGGCCGTCCACGACTTCGAGCTGTTCATGGATGCCAAAGCCAGCTACGCAGAGCGCTCTACCTTCGTTGCACTGCTTCGCGAAGTCCTGCCGCTGGTAAATCCCGAGTGGTCCAATCGAGATGCACGCTCCGTCGCGCGTGACGTGATCACGAAATCGGGTTGAAACCCCAAGGAAATTGGCTGGGGTTTACACCTCCCTCCAATGCTGGCCCTCTCTCTACATTGCGTCCCGAAGCGTCAAACCGGGACAGCCAATGACGAAGCGATACGCATCCGCCGCCCAGCTCAGCGAGCGTTACGACGTCTCTCAACGCACGATCTGGCGTTGGAGCCGAAACGGCATCCTCCCGCCGCCCGAACGAATCACCGAGGCATGCACACGATGGAATCTCTCGGAGATCGAACAGTTTGAGGCTGAGCGCAGCCGGGAGCGAGGTGCAGCATGACGCGACGGCCCGGATGGGGCGCCGGTGTCATGACGAGGCAAGAGTTGCCGATGGGGACCGGCGACGCCAGGGATACCACCACCGCGCCCGACTTCCACCACCAGGATCGATTCGTCGCGTGGCGGTACCGGCTGCGGACCGTCCCCGGTGATCTGGTCATGATCGCGAGCGAACCTATTACCCGCGATGAGGCCCTCAGGGGGCTGGCCCAACACTACGGATGCCACAACGTGGTGAGCCTCGCCGGCGGGACCCATGCCGGCTGATCAGCTGCTCGAGCGGCTCGACCTGGTGCGCCCCAACGGCCCCGACCGATGGATGGCCCGATGCCCCGCACATGAGGACCGCGGGCCGTCCCTCAGTATCCGCGAGGTCGATGGAAAGGTGCTTCTGCACTGTTTCGGCGCCGGCTGTTCAGCGCTCGAAGTGGTCGAAGCCTGCGGCCTGACGCTTTCCGACCTGTTCGACGAGCCTCCACGGGAGTCGCGCGGTGGCAGGTTCCAGCACGGCCTGAGGACCCGGGATACCCTGCTGCTGCTACGACGCGAGGCATTCGTCATCGCCATCGCGTCAGAGCGTATCCGCGCAAGGCAGGCGCTCAGCGACGCTGATATGGGACGCGTCACCCAAGCCGCCACACGGATCGCCGAGGTTTGCGAGGTCGTCGGGGTGCGGGATGGCCGATAGCTACGACGACATCGGAGCTAGAGCCGACCAGCTCGCCCAGCGCCGCGCGCGCCGCGGAGAGGTCACCGAGGACTCTCTCGCCCTGACGTTCTGCGCTGCCGAGCCGACTCTCCGGTACGTGGCCCTCTGGAACCGGTGGATGACGTGGACGGGCACCACGTGGCGCGAGGACGACACCCTGGCTGTGTACGACCGGATTCGCGCCCACGTCCGCCGCACGACTGACAACGATCGCGACTGGATGAAGGCCGGTGTCGTGGCCGCCGTCGAGCGCATGGCCAAGGCAGACAGACGCTACGCGGCCACCGCAGACCAATGGGACACCTGCCCATGGCTGCTGAACACACCCAGCGGCATCGTGGATCTGAGGTCGGGCGCTCTCGAAGCCAGCGACCCAGACCAGTACATGACGAAATCCACCGCTGCCTCGCCTGGCGGCAACTGCCCGGCCTGGCTCCGCTTCCTCGAGGAGATCACCCAAGGCGACCGGGATTACATCGAGTTCATCCGACGCGTCTTCGGATACTGCGCCTCAGGATCGGTCCGGGAACACGCGATGTTCTTCGGGTACGGACCAGGGGGCAACGGCAAGGGAACCCTGCTCAACACGGTGCAGCGCATCATGGGCGACTACGCGACCGTGGCAAGCATGGAGACGTTCACGGATAGCCATGCGGACCGGCATCCCACCGATCTAGCGATGCTGCGCGGGGCCCGCCTGGTGCTCGCCCAGGAGACCGAGGAAGGACGCGCCTGGGCTGAGAGCAGGATCAAGGCGCTGACCGGGGGTGACCCAATCACCGCCAGGTACATGCGCCAGGACTTCTTCACCTTCGAACCGACCTTCAAGCTGTTTGTCGCCGGCAACCACAAACCGCGCCTGAAGAACGTCGACGAGGCGATCAAGCGCAGGCTGTATCTGCTTCCGTTCATGGTCACGTTCAAGGCCGACCAGCGCGACCCAGACCTGCCCGAGAAGCTCATGGCTGAGGCTGGGGGCATCCTCCAGTGGATCATCGATGGCGCCGCCTCCTACCACCGCGAGGGCCTGAATCCCCCGAAGGTGGTGACGGATGCCACGGACCAGTACTTCGCGGCCGAGAACCTCTTCGAGCAGTGGCTTGAGGACTGCTGCGAGGTCGCGCCCGACCGCTGGGAGCGCCCCAGCGCCCTGTTTAACGCCTGGAAGCGGTATGCCGACGCGGCGAACGTCAGGCCAGGGAGCCAGAACACCTTCGCTGAGCACCTCGACAACGCCGGATTCCCGGCCGGGAACAGCCGGGCGCGTGGCGGCAGGTTCCGCGAGGGACTGGCGCTGAAGGCCACCGAGGAGCCCGAATCGGCATGGAACTAGCCACGTGCAACGCCCGCAACGGCACGCCCCCATATAGGCGTTACGCGCGCGCGCGCGAGAC
>PABG01000052.1 GCA_002699185.1 Gammaproteobacteria bacterium
CATCACCGCCGAAATTCGCATGGCCGTCCTCGGCGAATGGGTGCCTCCCCAGCTCGCCGACGTGCTCGCCATGCAGCGTGCCGAAGAGCCGGAGACCCATGCCGTCCTGGCCGGCTGGACAGATCCCGGTCGAGGCGCGGAGATGCCGGACGACGGCTTCGACTTCGCCTTGTCTGCGGTTGCCCGGCAGTGGCCTGGCTGGGTATGCGAACCGCTGTGGCATGACACGCTGGCGGTCGCCGTGGCCAAGCGCTCCCACCTGCTGGCCCACCGTGAAGTGCCGTGCGGGGAAGTGCTCAAGCAGCGCTTGATCTGCTCGCAGTCCACGGCCGATGAACCATGGCGCATGACCGTGCAGCGTGTGTTCGAAAACGCGCTGCAAGAGCGAGAGCAAACGGTGGAGACATTCGATGTGGCGATGACGCTGGTTGCCGCCGGGTACGGGATCGCCATTGCGCCTGCCGCGAGACTGGCGAGCTACCTACGCCGAGGCATCGCCGTGCGGCCGCTGGCCGGCGCACCAACGATCGTGATGGCTTACCTGCTGCGCCGCAACGCTTCCTTGTCGGACACCCAGGCAAGATTCGCCCGCCGCGCGCGCTTGGTGTCCTGACAGATACGCCGGGATCGCGGTTTCGCCACGATCCCGCATTCCTGCTGCTAGGCAACCACGACTCGCGGCAGGGTCCATTCGCTTTCCTTCACGGCTGTGCTCACGGCCATGACGAGCTTGTCGAGATTGCTGGCCGTCACGCCCTCCAGTGCCGAACGCCCCCGCAGCATCGAGCGCGGCTGCAGCAGTGCATGGTAGATCTGCCAAGGGTCCGCACCCCTGGTCAGCTTCAGGACGGACTGGATCAGCTCGTGCTTGAGTGGGTCGAGGTGCCAGTCCGGCACGCGCTGGCCGCGGTTGCCTACGTTCAACGCCAGCAAGTTGCCCGCCTTGATCTCGTAGCTGATCCACCTGCGGGATTTGCCTGCCATCCTGGCAAACGCAGCGACGGGAAGGTTGTGCGGCGCCTCGAAGACATCGAACAGTTCCATCCTCTCGCGCTGAATGTCCGAAGGCACCAGCGGCGCGGCCGATCGAGGGGGCGGAACCGCCGGCAGCCGATGTGCGGCGGCAGAAACCAACGGCATGGCGTCGCCGGGCTTCGTCACGAGCAGGATTGGCGAAGCGGCAACCGGCGTGGAGGGTGCGCTTGCGGTTTGCTCATTCGGGAACGCGGGCACGCCTTCCAGATGCACGGTGAGCGGCATGCTGGCCGCCTCGACCTGGTTCTGCTCGAAGAGGTCGAGCCGATCGGCCCAGTCCTGCATCATGCGGCGACGCTGCTCCACGTACTCGGCATGGTTGTAGGTCGCGCTGACCTTGTTGGGATCGACATGCGAGAGCTGTGCATCCACCCAGACCTTCGGGTAGCCGATCTCGTTGAGCGCAGTGGACATCGTGCCGCGGATACCGTGTCCGGTCAGGCGTTCCTGATAGCCCATGCGTTTGAGCGCACCATTGAGCGTGTTCTCGCTGATGCGCTTCTTCAAGTCGCTGTCGTGTCGGAACAGGTGGCGCTGGGCCGGCTTGAACTCATCCAGCAGGTGCCGGACGATCTCCATGGCCTGAATCGACAGCGGCACGATGTAGGGCGGGATGTCCTTTGGCTGCTGCCGCTTCTTGCGCATATCCAACTGGAGTTGCTTCACGACGTCGGGCGGGATGATCCACAGCCCACGGTCCAGATCGAATTGATCCGGCGTCGCCTGTCGCAGCTCTCCGGTTCGCACGCCGGTCAGCAGCAGTAGCCGCAGCCCGAGCTGGGTCTGCCGCCTGCCGCGATAGCTGCGCAGCCGCTGCAACAGCTTCGGCAGCTCGGCCATGCGCAGGAACGGGTTGTGGTTGACAGGTGGCAGCGGCAGCGCCACCACATCGAGATCGGAGGCCGGGTTCTGCTCCAGGCCCGGCACGATCACCAGCGCGTAACGGAACAGTTGGTTGAACCACGTCCTGACTTTCTCGGCGACGGAGAGCGCCCTGCGCTTCTCGATCTTGGCGATCACCTCCAAGAGGTCGGGACGCTTGATCTCATAGATCGACCGTTTGCCCAAGGTGGGCAGCACATCCTTGTCGAAGATGCGCGGAAGTATCGAGAGGGTCGTCTGCCGGCCTTCCTTGAGGGTGAGCCCGCGATGCTTGAGCCACTTGCGATACACCGCCTCGAAGGTGTTTTCGTCGGCGAGCCGGACAGCAGTGCGCTTCTGCTTGCGGTGAACGCGAGGATTGGTGCCTTTGGCCAGCAGGGCGCGCGCTTCGTCGCGTAGGCTGCGGGCCTCGCGAAGCGTCACCTCCGGGTAGGTGCCGAGCGACATCCGCTTCTGCTTGCCCGCCCAGTAGTAGCGGAAGTGCCAAGTCCTGCCCCCTGCAGCCGTGACGGCCAGGGAGAGGCCATCCAGGTCAGGGAGGGTGTATGCCTTGCCAGTTGCCTTGGCCTGTCGAACGGCCAGGTCTGAGAGTGCCATGCTCTTGCTCCTGAACATGAGTCAGGAACCAGATGCTGGTCACGTCGACCTCGCCCCTCCATCAACAATCCGGAATCAGCCGCGCCCGCAAAAATGGACTTGTTTGTGGACTTAAAAGTCCCGGCTGTAGGCGGATCGCAGTGGACTACGGCAGAACATCAAAGAGAGGAAAAGTCTTTGTGCGGCAACGACTTGCAGACTCTCTTGGACTTCTGCGGAAGTCCGCAGATTGATACAGTGGAGCGGGCGAAGGGAATCGAACCCTCGTATGCAGCTTGGGAAGCTGCCGTTCTACCATTGAACTACACCCGCCCGGGGTGTGATCGGTCGCGAACGCGACAGCGCGGATTGTAGCCGTCCAGCCGCCGGTTTGGCAATTTGCGTGCATGCCGGCGGGCCGGCGCCCGATGGGGTGCATGCTACAATCGACGCCTGTCGAACCCCTCCATAGCCGCGTGCGCATGCCTGACATTTCCCTCGTCATCAATGGTCAGCCCGAGGTGCTCGAAGCCCCCGCGACGGTGGCCGTGCTGCTCGAGCGCAAGGGCCTGGTCGGCAAGCGTCTGGCGGTCGAGTGCAACGGCGACATCGTTCCCCGCGGCCGCCACGCCGAGACTGAACTGCATGATGGCGATCGGCTCGAGATCGTAGTCGCGGTCGGCGGCGGCTGAGACCGGATTCGTCTGACGCCTCTCTTTCCCCAGGATGCATCCCATGAGTGATTCCCTTGTCATCGCCGGCAAGTCCTATGCGTCCCGCCTGTTGGTGGGTACGGGCAAGTACCGGGATTTCGCCCAGACCCGCGAGGCCATCGACGCCAGCGGCGCGCAGATCGTCACCGTCGCCATCCGGCGCACCAACATCGGCCAGAACGCCGACGAGCCCAACCTGCTCGAGGTGCTGCCGCCCGATCGCTTCACCATCCTGCCCAACACCGCCGGCTGCTACAGCGCTGACGATGCGGTGCGCACCCTGCGCCTGGCGCGGGAGCTGCTCGATGGTCATGCGCTGGTGAAGCTCGAGGTGCTTGGCGACGCCCAGACCCTGTTCCCCAACATGCCCGAGACCCTCAAGGCGGCCGAGACCCTGGTCAAGGAAGGCTTCGAGGTGATGGTGTATTGCTCCGATGATCCCATCCAGGCGCAGATGCTCGAGGACATCGGCTGCGTGGCGGTGATGCCGCTGGCCAGTCTGATCGGTTCGGGCATGGGCATTCTCAACCCCTGGAACCTGCAGCTGATCATCGACCGCCTCCAGGTGCCGGTGATCGTCGATGCCGGGGTCGGCACCGCCTCGGACGCGGCCATTGCCATGGAGCTGGGCTGCGACGGGGTGCTCATGAACACCGCCATCGCCAAGGCCACCGATCCGGTGCGCATGGCTTCGGCCATGAAGAAGGGGGTCGAGGCCGGCCGCGAGGCCTTCCTGGCCGGGCGCATGCCGCGCAAGACCTACGAGGCGAGCCCCAGCTCGCCCACTGCCGGGTTGATCGGGCGCTGAACGCCGCGCGACGGTGACCTCTTAGACATTTTCCGGCCGGCCATGCCGGCCGGCCGCCATTGCTGGACCCGATTCCATGAGCGATTCGCGCCCCGACCTTTCCGACGACGACAACCCGCGCATGTCGCGCCGCCCGATCCGCAGCTTCGTGCTGCGCCAGGGGCGCATGTCCGACGCCCAGTCGCGCTTCCTGGCCGAGCAGATGCCCCGGGTGGGTGTCCCCTACGTGCCCGAGCCGGTGGACCTGGACGCGGTGTTCGGTCGCCGTGCACCGCGAGTGGTGGAGATCGGCTTCGGCATGGGCGATGCCACGGCAAAGATCGCCCGCCATCTGCCCGACACGGATTTTCTCGCCATCGAGGTGCACAGCCCCGGGGTGGGCAACCTGTGCAAGCTCATCGAGTCCGAAGACATCGGCAACCTGCGCATCATCCAGCATGACGCCATGGAAGTGACGGAGGACATGATCGCCCCGGATAGCCTCGACGGGGTGCACATCTTCTTCCCCGATCCGTGGCCGAAGAAGCGCCATCACAAACGCCGCCTGGTCCAGGCGCCCTTCGTGAGCCTGCTGGCGGGGCGGCTCAAGCCCGGCGGCTACTTGCATTGTGCGACCGACTGGGAGGAATATGCCGGGCAGATGCTCGAGGTGCTCTCGGCCGAGCCGCTGCTGGAAAACACCGCCCAGGCGTTTGCGCCCCGCCCCGAGTATCGCCCCCTGACCAAGTTCGAGTCCCGGGGCCTGCGCCTTGGTCATGGGGTCTGGGACCTGGTCTTCCGCCGCCGCTAGGCGGGCATCCTGAATTCATCCGAAGGAGACGCGCCCCATGTGGCGAGTGATCACCGCACCGTTTCGACTGCTCTGGGCCGCCATCGACGGCGTGCGCCGGGTGCTGGCCAACCTGCTCCTGCTTCTGGTCCTGCTCCTGGTGGCCGCGGCCTGGTGGCTGGGGCGCGAGCCGACGATGCCCGAGCGTGGTGCGCTGGTGATCGCGCCGGTCGGACGCTTGGTGGAGGCGGCCACGCCGCCCTCGCCGGCGGACCTGATCCGCGGCGGCACGGGGGTGGCCGAGGTGGTCCTCGACGACGTGATCCAGGCCATCCGCCGGGCCCGTTCGGATACCCGCATCACCGCCCTGGTCATCGCCCCCGAGCGGCTCGGACCGGCGCCGGTCAGCAAGCTGGCGGCCATCCGCGACGAGATCGCCGCCTTCCGCGCGGCCGGCAAGCCCGTCTATGCCCATGCCGGTCGCTACGACCAGGCCCAGTACTACCTGGCCAGTGCCGCGGACGAGGTGTTCATGGCCCCGGATGGTTACGCCCTGGTCCAGGGGCTGGCCGCCTACACCACCTTCTACAAGCGCGCCCTGGACAATCTGGGGGTGAAGGTCCACGTCTTCCGCGCCGGCAAGTACAAGTCCTTCGTCGAGCCCTATACCCGCGAGGGCATGTCCCCCGAGAACCGGGAGATGACCCAGGGGCTGATCGACTCGGTGTGGGCCAACATCAAGGCCGACATCGCCTCGGTGCGTGACATCAGCGAATCGGTGATCGACGGCTATGTGATCGACTACCGCGGGCGGCTGGCCGCGGCCGGCGGTGATCCGGCGGTGATGGCGCAGCAGGCCGGGCTGGTGGACCGCCTGATGGACGACAATGCCTGGGAAACCTTCCTGGCCGAGAAGGCCGGCCGCGATGCCGCCGGCAACCTGCGCCTGGTGGGCATGGACGCCTATCTGTCCGGCACCCGCGACTGGCTCCCGCAGGACGGGCCCGGGGTGGCCGTGGTGACCCTGCAGGGAGCGATCGTCGATGGCGACGGCCCGCCGGGGACGGTCGGCGGCGATCCGGTGGCCGCCTTGCTGCGCGACATCCGCAACGACGAGCGCATCCGCGCCGTGGTGCTGCGCATCGACAGCCCGGGGGGCAGCGCCTTTGCCGCCGAGCAGATCCGGGTGGCGGTCAAGGCCCTGAGCGAGGCCGGCAAGCCGGTAGTCGCCTCCATGAGTTCGGTGGCGGCTTCCGGCGGCTACTGGATTGCCACTGGTGCGGACGAGATCTGGGCCCAGCCGATGACGCTGACCGGCTCGATCGGTGTGTTCGGCCTCTTCCCGGATGTGTCCGAACCGATGAACCGCCTCGGCCTGGATGTGGACGGGGTCAGCACCGCGCCCCTGGCCGGCACCATGGATCCGCGCCGCCCCCTGTCGGATGATGCCCGCGACGCCCTGCAGCTGAGCGTGGAACACACCTACACTCAGTTCGTGAAACGGGTGGCCGAGGCGCGTGAGATGTCCATTGCCAGTGCCGATGCCCTGGCGCAGGGTCGGGTATGGACCGGTGCCGAAGCCAAGGCGCGCGGGCTGGTGGATTCGCTCGGCGGCCTCGACCAGGCGGTGGCGGCGGCGGCGAATCTGGCCGGGGTGTCGAACTACCATCGGGTGGATGCCCTCGATGCCCTGCCCTTGCGGTTGCGCCTGCTCAACAAGCTGCTGCCGGAAATCGATGGCCGGGCGCAGGGCACCGCCGGTGCCTGGCTGGCGCGCTTCGAGGCCCAGGCGGGCCTGCTGCTGAACTGGAACGATCCGGCCAACCTCTACGCCCACTGCCTGTGCGAGCCCCTGTGATCGGCGCGTGGGGCCGTGCAAGCTTTTGTTGCAGATCGCCCATGCGTGGGCGCAATGACGCTGGTATGGTTGCGCAAGCAACCATTGTCGGAAGACCCATGATCAAACGACTCTCTCTCGCCTTGGCCATGCTGGCGCTGGCCGCCTGCTCCACGACCGCACCGATCCCCGAGGCCACGGTGGTGGAGGCGCCGCCGCCGGGCGAGCCCCAGCAGATGCAGTTTGTGCTCGCCAGCGGCGACTACCATTGCAGCGCCGGCGAGGTGGTCGGCGTGGTGCGCGACCAGGCCGACGCCAACCGTATCCGCGTGCGTTGGCAGGGCCGCATGCACGACTTGGTGCGCAACCCCTCGGCCTCCGGCCTGCCGCGTTACGAGCGTGCCGGCAGCCCGATGGTGTGGATCGACCTGCCGTGGAAGAGCTACCTGCTCGACAGCCGCTCGGGCAAGCCGCTGGCCAGCGAGTGCGTGGCCGGCTGAACATCCCGGCACCCGATCCGGACAGCCGAAACGCCCCGTCTTGCGCGGGGCGTTTTCGTTTTGCCGCTCACAGGAAGTGCTGCAACAGATCGTTGAGGAAGCGCTGACCTTTTGCGCTGGGCCGGATCCGCCCGTCGTCGGTCTCGAGCAGGCCCTGCCGACGGGCCTCGATGAGGCGCGCTTCGACCACCGCCAGGGGCAGGCCGGTGCGTGCCTGGAACAGGTCGGTGGGCACGCCGTCGATCAGGCGCAGGGCATTCATCATGAACTCGAAGGGCAGGTCCTCGGTGCCGACGGTGTGCTGGGTCTGGATGAAGCTGTCGTCGTGGCGGGCGGCCAGGTAGGCGCCGGGATGCTTGTGGCGCATCTGGCGGACCACCTTTTCATGATCCGACAGCTTGCCATGGGCGCCGGCGCCGATGCCCAGGTAGTCGCCGAAGGTCCAGTAGTTCAGGTTGTGCCGGCAGGCGCCGCCGGGGCGGCTGAAGGCCGAGGTTTCGTAGTGCACATAGCCGGCGTCGGCCAGGGTGGCTTCCACCTGCTCTTGCATGTCGGCGGCAGTGTCCGGGTCGGGCAGGGGCGGCGGGTCGCTGTGGAAGGCGGTGTTCGGCTCCAGGGTCAGGTGGTAGCACGACAGGTGTTCGGGGCCGAAGTCGATCGCGGTGGCCAGGTCGGCGGCCAGGTCGGTGGCGTGCTGCCCGGGCAGGGCGTACATGAGGTCGAGGTTGACCCGCTCGAAATGGGTCAGGGCCAGCTCGACGGCGCGCCGGGCGTCGGCGCCGGAATGGATGCGCCCGAGGGCATGGAGGAAGCGGTCGTCGAAGCTCTGGATGCCCAGGGAGAGGCGATTGATCCCCGAAGCCCGGTAGCTGGCGAAGCGGGCCGCCTCGACTGTGCCCGGGTTGGCCTCGAGGGTGATCTCGGCCATCGGATCGAGGGGCAGGCGTGCGCGGATGTCGGCCAGCAGCCGGTCGAGTCCGGCTTCGCTGAGCAGGCTGGGGGTGCCGCCGCCGATGAACACCGAGCCGACGCGACGGCCCCAGACGGCCGGCAGGGCCGACTCCAGGTCGGCCACCAGGGCATCGAGGTAGGCGGTCTCCGGGATGCCCTCGTGCTGGACCGCGTGGGAGTTGAAGTCGCAGTAGGGGCACTTGCGCACGCACCAGGGGAAATGCACATACAGGGCCAGCGGCGGCGGGGCGCTCAGACCGGACGCCGCCGCGCCCTGCGGTACGGCTGGCCGCAGGGGGATGACCCGGCGATCGCTCATGCTTGGGCCTGTTCGGCCTGCAGACGTTCGATCAGGTGGCGGCAGGCGTTGCCGCGGTGACTCAGGGTGTTCTTGAGCTTGGGGTCGAGTTCGGCGGCGCTCTGCTGCAACTCATCGACCCAGAAGATGGGGTCGTAGCCGAAGCCGTTCTCCCCCTGCGGGGTCTTGAGGATGCTGCCGGCCCACTGGCCTTCGGCGATGATCGGCTGCGGATCGTCGCCATGGCGCACCAGGGCGAGCACACACACGAAGCGGGCGTCGCGATCGGCCTCGCCGGC
>PABG01000053.1 GCA_002699185.1 Gammaproteobacteria bacterium
GCAGGCCCGTTTCCGGCATTCGCCCCGGACTGCCGGGAACGCTGCGCTTATCCCGGCCTACGTTGCGCTTCCCGCAGAGAAAGAGAGCCATCCACCCCTCTCCCGCTGCGGGAGAGAGGCCGGGGGTGAGGGCATCAACTGCCCAGCCCGTAGGCCGGAATAAGGGCCGCAGGCCCGTTTCCGGCATTCGCCCCGGACTGCCGGGAACGCTGCGCTTATCCCGGCCTACGTTGCGCTTCCCGCAGGGAAAGGGAACCAGCCACCCCTCTCCCGCTGCGGGAGAGGGGCCGGGGGTGAGGGCATCAGCCGTCCAGCCGCGCCCGCACAATCCCCAGCGCCGCCTCAATGCTGCCTTCGATATCCAGCCCGGAGGTATCCAGCACCACGGCGTCCGCCGCCGGCTTCAGCGGCGCGACCGGCCGCTCCATGTCGCGTCGATCGCGCGCCTCGATGGCCGCCACCAACTCCGCCATATCGGCCTCGATTCCCTTCTCCCTCAACTGGTTATAGCGCCTCCGGGCGCGTTCCTCGGCGCTGGCGGTGAGGTAGATCTTCACCTCGGCCCCGGGAAAGACCACGCTGCCCATGTCGCGGCCGTCGGCCACCAGCCCCGGCGCGGCGCGGAAATCCCGCTGCAGCTGCAGCAGCGCCTCGCGCACGCCCGGCAGCGCCGCCACCCGGGAGGCGGCGTCCCCGGCGGCCTCGCTGCGGATGGCCAGGCTGACCTCCTCGTCCCCGAGCCAGATGCGATCGGAATCGGTGTCGAAGCGCACTTCCAGCTGCCTGGCCAGATCGGCCAGCCCGGCCTCGTCGTCCAGTGCCACCCCCCGGTCCAGGGCGGCGTGCGCCACCAGCCGGTACAGGGCCCCGCTGTCGAGGAAATGCCAGCCCAGCCGTCCGGCGAGCGCCCGGCTGACCGTGCCCTTGCCCGAACCACTGGGCCCGTCGACGGCGATCACGGGCGCCTGCTCGCTCATTCGGTCACCGCCAGGCCGGCCTGCTGGGCCAGGGCCACGAAATCGGGGAAGGAGGTATTCACATTGGCACAGTCGTCAATGACGATCCCGGTGCCTGCGCGCAGTCCGGCCATGGCGAAGCTCATGGCGATGCGGTGGTCGCCGTGGCTGTCGATGCGGCCGCCGCCGAGTTGCGGCTGGCCGTCGATGACGATGCCGTCCGGCGTGGGCTCGGCGGACACACCCAGCGCCTGCAGGCCGTCGGCCATCACCTGGATGCGGTCGCTTTCCTTGACCCGCAACTCCTCGGCGCCGCGCAGCACGGTGCGGCCCTCGGCGCAGGCCGCGGCCACGAACAGGGCCGGGAACTCGTCGATGGCCAGCGGCACCAGCTCGGGCGGGATATCGATGCCTTTGAGGTCGGCGGCGGTGATATGCAGGTCCGCCACCGGCTCGCCGCCCAGGACCTGCTCGTTTGAAATCTCAATGTTCGCGCCCATGCGCTGCAGGATGTCGATCACCCCGGTGCGGGTCGGGTTCATGCCCACCTGCTCCAGCACCAGGTCCGAGCCCGGCGCGATGCTGGCACCGACCAGGAAGAAGGCCGCCGAGGAGATGTCCGCCGGCACCGTGATCGCGCCGCCGGTGAGCACGCCGCCACCGTCGAGACAGGCGCGCGGCCCGTCGACCTCGACCGCATAGCCCAGGCCCTGCAGCATGCGCTCGGTATGGTCGCGGGTCGGGGCCGGCTCGGTGGTGCAGGTGCGGCCGGCGGCATAGAGTCCGGCCAGCAGCACGCAGGACTTCACCTGGGCGCTGGCCATGGGCAGGGCATAGTCGATGCCCGTAAGCCGCTGGCCGCCGATGATCCTCAGCGGCGCGGTCCCGCCCGCCTCGCTTTCGATGCGCGCGCCCATTGCGGTCAGCGGATCGATGACCCGGCCCATGGGCCGCCGTGACAGGGAATCATCGCCGGTCAGCACGCTGTCGAAGGCCTGCCCGGCCAGCAGCCCGGCCAGCAGCCGCATGGAGGTGCCGGAGTTGCCCAGGTACAGCGGTTCGGGCGGCGGCTGCAGCCCGTGCAGCCCCACACCGTGGATGCGCACGCTGCCGTCATAGGGGCCTTCGATCTTCACGCCCATGGCACGGAAGGCGGCCAGGGTGGCGAGGCTGTCCTCGCCCTCCAGGAAACCGGTCACGTCACTCACGCCCTCGGCCAGCGAACCCAGCATGATGGCGCGGTGCGATACAGATTTGTCCCCCGGCACCTTGAAGCGGCCCTCGAGCCGGCCGCCGGGCTGGACGTGGAATTGTTTGTTGGTGTGGGTCAATTCGGTTGCCTGTGCATTCAACGTCGGTTACGCCCTTCGGGCTGACCCGACCTACGTTACTGTAGGCCGGAATAAGGGCCGGATGGCCTGTTTCCGGCATTCGCGCCGGGTTGCCGGGAACGCTGCGCTTATCCCGGCCTACGAGCTTCGGACTAACCCGACCTACGTTACTCACCCCCTCCTCGCTCCTCCCCCATCAAGGGGGAGGAAGATTTCTTCCCCTCCCCTCGCGGGAGGGGATTGAGGGGAGGGGGGCGGTGATTCAATCCACTTTTGCCTAATGCGGCGCATGCTCATCCCGCGCCCGCTTGGCGCGGGTGAAGATCTCCACCAGCCGCTCGCCGTCGCGGGCCTGGATGGCCTCGGTCAGCGCGGTCAGGTCCACCTGGAAATGGGCGATCATCTCCAGGATGGCCTCGCGGTTGGCCAGGCAGATGTCGCGCCACATCACCGGGTCGCTGCCGGCGATGCGGGTGAAGTCGCGAAAGCCGCCGGCGGCATATTGGAATATCTCGTCGTGTTCGTGCAAGCGCGCCAGGCTGTCGACCGTGGCGTAGGCCAGGATATGCGGCAGATGGCTGGTGGCGGCCAGCACCCGGTCGTGGTGCTCCACCCCCATTTCCACCACCTCCGCCCCGGCTGTCTCCCACAGGCTGCGCACCCGCTCCACCGCCTCGGCATCGGTGTGCGCCAGGGGGGTGAGGATCACCCGGCGCTGCTGGAACAGTTCGGCGAAGGAGGCCGCCACGCCGCTGCGCTCGGTCCCGGCGATGGGATGGCCCGGCACCAGGTTGGCCGGCACGCCGCCGAAGGCCTTCTGGGCCGCATCGACCACCGCGCCCTTGGCGCTGCCGACATCGGTGATCACCGCATCCGGCGCCAGATGGGGCCTGATCTGTTTGAACACCGCTTCCATCGCGCCCATGGGCACGGCCACCAGCACCATGTCGGCACCGGCCACGGCCGCGGCCGGGTCGGTATCGAAGCGGTCGATCACCCCCAGGTCCACGGCCTGCTGCAGATGCTCGACGCTGCGGCTGCAGCCGACAATCTCGCCCACTGCTTCCTGTGCCCGCAGGGCGCGGGCCAGCGAGCCGCCGATCAATCCCACCCCGATGATGCAGAGGCGATTGATCATCCCAGGACCTTTTCCAGCGCGGCGATGGCGCGGCTGTTCTCTGCCTCGGTGCCGAGGGTGATGCGCAGGTGATCCGGCAGGCCGTAGGCGCCGATGGGGCGCACGATCACGCCCTCGCGCAGCAGCGCCTCGTAGACCTCCCCGGCCGGGCGGCCGACATCGACGCTGAGGAAGTTGCCCACGGACGGAATGAACGCCAGCCCCAGTTTATTGCAGGCCGCCTGCCAGGCCTGCATCCCGGCGGCGTTCAGGGCCACGGCGCGGGCGATATGCTCGGCATCGCCCAGCGCCACCTCGGCAGCGGCCAGGGCCAGGCTGTTCACGTTGAACGGCTGGCGGACGCGATTCAGCAGATCGGCCACCACCGGGCTGGACAGGGCATAGCCCACCCGCAGCCCGGCCAGGCCGTAGGCCTTGGAGAAGGTGCGGGTGATGACCAGGTTCGGATAGCGGTCCAGCCAGGGAATGCTGTCGGGGTAGTCCGGCTCGCGCACATATTCAACATAGGCCTCGTCCAGCACCACGATGACATCGCGCGGCACACTGTCCAGGAAGGCCTCGATATCCCTGCCCTTCAGCCAGGTGCCGGTCGGGTTGTTGGGATTGGCGATGAATACCACCCGGGTGCTGTCATCGATGGCCGCGCGCATGGCCTCCAGGTCGTGGCCGTAGTCGCGCGCCGGTGCCACCTGGGGTATGGCACCGATGGCCCGGGTGACAATGGGATAGACCGCAAAGGCGTGCTCGGAGAACACCGCACCCCGCCCCGGGGCGAGAAAGGCCCGGGCGATCAGTTCCAGCACGTCGTTGGAGCCGTTGCCCAGGGTGATCTGTTTCAGATCGACATCGTGGCGGTCGGCCAGCGCCCGCTTCAGGCCGAAGCCGTTGCCGTCCGGGTAACGGGCCAGGTCCGCGACATGGGCCTGGATGGCGTCCTTCACCCGCGGGCTGGGGCCGAGCGGGTTCTCGTTGGAGGCCAGCTTGACTGCGTCGCGCACGCCGTACTCGCGCTCCAGTTCGGAGATCGGCTTGCCCGGCTGATAGGGCTGCAGCCCCTGCACACCGGCGGTGGCGCAGTCGAACAGGTAATGGCGTTCGTGGTTGTTCATCAATGGCTCAGTGCGTATTCGCTTCAGAATAAGGCGGCGTAGGTCGGATTAGCCCGAGGGGCGTAATCCGACACCTGTCCGATCCCTGTCGGGTTACGCTGCGCTAACCCGACCTACAGCTGGGAGGGGGTGAAGGTACGGCGGACCACCCTGCCTTCACCCTCCCCTTCATCCCCTCCCATCAAGGGAGGGGAAAACAAATCAACGCTGTCGTATGAGCGACTGCCTGCAGCCGCTCACACCTGGGCCCGCGGGTAGGACCCCAGCACCTTGAGAACGCTCGCCCGCTGTTCCAGTTCGGCCAGCGCGGGGGCGACCTGCGCATCCCCGGCATGGCCCTCGATATCGACGAAGAAGACATAGTCCCAGACGCCGCGCCGCGAGGGCCGCGATTCGATCCGGGTCATGCTGATACCGTGCTCGTTGAAGGGCGCGAGCAGGGTGTAGAGCGCCCCCGGCTCGTTGCGCACCGATACCAGCAGCGAGGTCTTGTCCCGGCCCGAGGGCGCGACCGTCTGCCTGCCGATCACCAGGAAGCGGGTGGTGTTGCCCGGCTCGTCCTCGATGTTGCACGCCAGCCGGTTCAGACCGTACAGCTCGGCGGCGGTTTCGCTCGCCACCGCGGCGCTGTCGGACTCGGCCGCCGCCCGCCGGGCCGCCTCGCCGTTGCTGCTCACGGCGATGCGCTCGGCCTGCAGCAGGTTGGTGTCCAGCCATTCCCGGCACTGGGCCAGGGACTGCTGATGCGAATACACCCGTTTGATGCCTGAGGTGTCAGCGGCCTTGCCGAGCAGATGCAGTTCGATGCGCTGCTGCACCTCACCGCAGATGTGCAGCGGCGAGCGCATGAACATGTCCAGGGTGTGATTGACCACACCCTCGGTGGAGTTCTCCACCGGCACCACGCCGTAATGGGCGCTGCCCGATTCCACCTCGCGGAACACCAGGTCGATCGAGCCCAGGGCGGTACTGCGGATGGAATGGCCGAAGTGCTTGAGCGCGGCGGCCTGGGTGAAGGTGCCCTCGGGGCCGAGATAGGCGATGGTGAGCGGCTTCTCCAGTGCCAGACAGGCGGACATGACCTCACGGATCAGGCGCGCGGCCTCGTCATCGCTGAGTGGGCCGGGATTGAGTTCGCGGATGCGCGCAAGTATCTGCGCTTCGCGGTCCGGGCGGTAGAAGTCGTTCATCTCGCCGGCGGCCTGCTTGATGCGCGCCACATCCTGGGCACAGCGCGCCCGCTGACTGATCAGTTCCAGCAACTGGTCATCGATCCGGTCAATCTGCTCCCGGATGGCCTTGAGTTGGTCCGACTCGTTCATGCCTGCCGTCAGGTTGTTCTATTCCGTCTGGGTGATGGTAACGCAAAGGGCGCGGAGACGCAGAGACGCGAAGGGCATACGTTTCAACGCACTCTGATCAACTTGATTATTCCCGTCGAGCGTAGCGAAGCAATCTCATAAAGCAGACTCAATCTGTTGGAGATTGCCGCGTCGCTCCGCTCCTCGCAATGACGCATCAATTACCCCTCTGCGCCTCCGCGTCCTCTGCGTTGATGCCGCCAAATCATCTACAGAGGCGTAGGTCGGGTTAGCCCGAAGGGCGTAACCCGACATCAGGCCGGCTCTTGTCGGATTACGCTACGCTAACCCGACCTACAACCAGTCCCGCCAAATTGTCTACAGGGTACGCACCGCCAGCACGCCCTCGATGGCCCTGATCTGGTCCAGGCAGTCCTGGTCCACCTCGCCTTCCACGTCCACCAGGGTATAGGCCAGCTCACCGCGCGACTTGTTCAGCATATCAATGATGTTGTGCCCTGTGTCGGCCAGCACGGTGGAGATCTGGCCCAGCATCTTGGGTACATTGGCGTTGACCACGGCCAGGCGCTGGCCGTCGCTGCGCGGCATGAACACCTCGGGAAAATTGACCGAGTTGTGCACATTGCCGTTTTCCAGGAACTCGCGCACCTGGTCGGCCACCATGATGGCGCAGTTCTCCTCGGCCTCGCGGGTGGAGGCGCCCAGGTGCGGCAGGGTCACCACCTTGGGATGGCTCTTGAGCAGGTTGCTGGGGAAGTCGCAGACATAGCCGCCGACCTTGCCGGCCTCGATCGCCTTGACCACGGCCTCGTCATCGACAATGCCATTGCGGGCGAAGTTGAGGATCACCACCCCGTCCTTCATGTTCTGCAGGCGGTCGGCGTTGATCATGTGTTTGGTGGCGTCGATCAGCGGCACATGGAAGCTGACGTAATCCACCCGGCTGAGCAGATCGTCCACGCTGCTGGCGCTCTGCACGTCGGAGGACAGCTGCCAGGCGCGCTGTACGCTGATGTCCGGGTCGTAGCCGATCACGTTCATGCCCAGGGCCTTGGCCGCGTTGCACACCAGCACGCCGATCGCGCCCAGGCCGATCACACCCAGGGTGCGCCCGGGCAGCTCGGTGCCGACGAAGTTCTTCTTGCCGGCCTCCACTGCCTTGCTGATCTCGGCATCATCGCCCTCCAGGCTGCGGGCGAAATCCCAGGCCGGGCAGATGTTGCGCGCGGCCAGCAGCATGCCGGTGATCACCAGTTCCTTGACCGCGTTGGCGTTCGCGCCCGGGGCATTGAACACCGGGATGCCCAGCCTGCTCAGCTTGTCCACCGGGATGTTGTTCACCCCGGCGCCGGCGCGGCCCACGGCCTTGAGCGAGGCCGGGATCTCCATGTCGTGCATCTTGTAGGAACGCAGCAGGATCGCGTCCGGGTGGGTGATCTCGGAGGCGATTTCGTAGTTGTCGCGCGGCAGCCGGTCCAGCCCGGCGACGGAGATGTTGTTCAGTGTGAGTATCTTGTACATAACCATATTTCCTGAATGGCCACGGAAAACACGGAAAGCACGGAAATGAATGCTGGCGTTGCCGCGGCGCTACGCGCCGGGCAATGAAAAATGCGGGTTTAGCATTACATCAGTCCGCGCTTTCCGTGTTTTCCGTGGCGCTTTTCTCGTTTCTTTCAGCCGTTGCGTTTCTCGAAATCGGCCATGAAGTCGACCAGCGCGTCCACGCCCGCCTCGGGCATGGCGTTGTAGATGCTGGCGCGCATGCCGCCGACGGAGCGGTGGCCCTTGAGCGTGGTCAGCCCCTGGGCGGCGGCCTCCTTGAGGAAGGTGGCGTCCAGCTCCGGATCGGCCAAGGTGAAGGGCACATTCATCCAGGAGCGGCATTCGGGATCGACCGGGTTGGCGTAGAAGTCCGAGCCGTCGATGGCGCCGTAGAGCTTGTCGGCCTTGCGCTTGTTGATCTCGGCCATGGCCTCGAGCCCGCCATTGTCCCTGATCCACTTGAACACCAGCCCGGCCAGATACCAGCCGTAGGTGGGCGGGGTGTTGTACATGGAGTCGGTATCGGCGTGGGTCTTGTAGTCGAACATGGTCGGGGTGCGCTCCATCGCCTGGCCGATCAGGTCCTCGCGCACGATCACCACGGTCAGGCCGGCCGGGCCGATGTTCTTCTGGGCACCGGCATAGATCACGCCGTATTTCGACACGTCGACCGGGCGCGACAGGATGGTGGAGGACATGTCCGCCACCAGCGGCTTGTCGCCGACCTCGGGGATCCAGTGGAATTCCACCCCGCCGATGGTCTCGTTGGGGGTGTAGTGGACATAGGCGGCGTCATCGGCCAGCTGCCAGGAATCGAAGGCCGGGATGGTCATGAAGTTCTCGGCCTCGGAGGTGGCGGCAACATTGACGTTGCAGTAGCGCTTGGCCTCGGCGATGGCCTTCTTGGACCAGGCGCCGGTGTTGATGTAGTCGGCCTTGGCGCCACCGCGCAGCAGGTTCAGCGGCACCATGGCGAACTGGCTGCTGGCCCCGCCCTGCAGGAACAGCACCTTGTAGTTGTCCGGGATGTTCATGACTGCGCGCAGATCGGCCTCGGCGGCCTCGGCGATGGACATGAACTCCTTGCCGCGATGGCTCATCTCCATGACCGACATGCCGCTGCCCTGCCAGTCGACCAGTTCCTCCTGGGCCTGTTTCAGGACTGACTCCGGCAGCATGGCCGGACCGGCGCTGAAGTTGTAGATACGACTCATAAGTAACTCCGATTTCCATGTATTCCTGTAGGATGGGTGGAGCAAAGCGCAACCCATCGGGCATGCCGGTTGACGATAGGTTACGGCGCACGGCGCCTGCACCCATCCTACGCACTACGCTTCGCCGTCGGATGCCTCTTCCTCGTCCTCCTCGGCCTCGGCGATGGCGTCGATGCCGACCAGCTTCTCATCCTCGCCGACGCGGATCAGGCGCACGCCCTGGGTGTTGCGGCCCATGCGCGAGATCTCGTCCACGCGGGTGCGCACCAGGGTGCCCATGTTGGTGATGAGCATCACCTCGTCGGTCTCGCTGACCAGCTTGGCGCCGACCACGGCGCCGTTGCGCTCGTTGGTCTGGACCGAGATCACGCCCTGGCCGCCGCGGCCGTGGACCGGATATTCGTCGATGGGCGTGCGCTTGCCGTAGCCGTGCTCGGTGGCGCTGAGCACGTCGCCCTCGGCGGCGATCAGCATGCCGATGACCTGCTGGCCCGGCTGCAGCCGGATGCCGCGCACGCCGGCGGCGGTGCGGCCCATGGCACGCACGCTCTCCTCCTTGAAGCGGATGGCCTTGCCGGCGTCGGTGAACAGCATCACGTCCTGGTTGCCGTCGGTGACGGCCACGCCGATCAGCCAGTCCTGGTCGCGCAGCTCCAGGGCGATGATGCCGCTGCTGCGCGGCCGGGCGAAGGCGCGCAGCGGGGTCTTCTTGACCGTGCCGTTGGCGGTGGCCATGAAGATGAAGTCCTCGGTGTCGAAATCGCGGATCGGCAGCACGGCGTTGATGCGCTCGCCCTGCTCCAGCGGCAGCAGGTTGACGATGGGCTTGCCGCGCGCCTGACGGCCGGCCACCGGCAGCTGGTAGACCTTGAGCCAGTACACCTTGCCGCGGCTGGAGAAGCACAGGATGGTGTCGTGGGTGCTGGCGATGAACAGCTTGTCGATGAAGTCTTCCTGCTTGACACTGGTCGCGCTCTTGCCGCGCCCGCCGCGGCGCTGGGCGGAGTATTCGGACAGCGGCTGGGCCTTGGCGTAGCCGGCGTGCGACAGGGTAACCACCACGTCCTCCTCGGTGATCAGATCCTCCAGCGCCAGATCCGCCTCGGCCTCGCGGATCTCGGTGCGGCGCTCATCGCCGAACTGGTCGCGCACCTGCATCAACTCGTCGCGGATGACCTGCATCAGGCGCTCGGTGCTGTTGAGGATGGCGAGCAGATCGTCGATCTTCTCCAGCAGCTCGCGGTACTCGTCGATGATCTTGTCCTGTTCCAGCCCGGTCAGCTGGTGCAGGCGCAGCTCGAGGATGGCCTGGGCCTGGGCCTCGGACAGGCGGTAGCCGTCATCGGTCAGCCCCAGCCCCGGGGCCAGCCCGTCGGGACGCGAGGCCTCGGCCCCGGCGCGCTCCAGCATGTCCATGACCAGGCCCGGCGGCCAGGCGCGCTCCATCAGGCCCTGGCGGGCCTCGGCGCGGCTGGGCGAGGTCTTGATCAGTTCGATGACCTCGTCGATGTTGGCCAGCGCCACGGCCAGGCCTTCCAGGATATGGGCCCGCTCGCGCGCCTTGCGCAGTTCAAAGACGGTACGCCGGGTCACCACCTCGCGGCGGTGGCGGATGAAGGATTCCAGAATGGCCTTGAGGTTCAGCAGCCGCGGCTGGCCGTCGACCAGCGCGACCATGTTGATGCCGAACACATTCTGCATCTGGGTCTGCTGGTAGAGGTTGTTGAGCACCACCTCCGAGACCTCGCCGCGCTTGAGTTCGATCACCATGCGCATACCGTCCTTGTCGGACTCGTCGCGCAGGTTGCTGATGCCGTCGATCTTCTTGTCCTTGACCAGTTCGGCGATCTTCTCCAGCAGGCGGGCCTTGTTGACCTGGTAGGGCAACTCGGTGACCACGATGGTCTGACGGCCGTTCCTGTCCTCCTCGATCTCGGTGCGGGCGCGAACCTGCACCCGGCCGCGGCCGGTGAGATAGGCCTCCTGGATGCCGCGCACGCCGTTGATGATGCCGGCGGTGGGGAAGTCCGGGCCCGGGATGTGCTCCATCAGTTCGCGGATCTCGATCTCGGGATTGTCGATCAGCGCGATGCAGGCATTGATGACCTCGTTCAGGTTGTGCGGCGGGATGTTGGTCGCCATGCCCACGGCGATGCCGGCCGAGCCGTTGACCAGCAGGTTGGGGAAGCGGGTCGGGAAGACCGAGGGTTCACTCTCGGTCTCGTCGTAGTTGGGGATGAAATCGACGGTTTCCTTGTCGATGTCGGCCAGCATCTCATGGGCGATGCGGGCCATGCGCACCTCGGTGTAACGCATGGCCGCGGGCGAATCGCCGTCGATGGAGCCGAAGTTGCCCTGGCCGTCCACCAGCATGTAACGCAACGAGAAGGGCTGCGCCATGCGCACAATGGTGTCGTAGACGGCGGTGTCGCCGTGGGGATGGTACTTACCGATGACGTCACCGACCACGCGGGCCGACTTCTTGTAGGCCTTGTTCCAGTCGTTGCCCAACTCGCTCATGGCGAAGAGCACGCGCCGGTGAACCGGCTTGAGGCCATCCCGGACATCCGGCAGTGCCCGGCCCACGATCACGCTCATGGCGTAATCGAGGTAGGACTGCTTCATTTCATCTTCGAGATTGACGGGCAGGACTTCTTTGGCGAATTCGGCCATGGGTGCAGTCAGTCGGTAACGTTATTTATTGTGGGATCCTCCGACGCCGGCGCGGCTGAACCCCGCACAGGCGCTGTAATTCGATCAATACTACCACAGCCGGGGGGCAGCGTCCCAGAAAAAAGCGTCTCAGATCGATTCTGAGGCGCTCAGACGGGGTTTGGCAGCAAGGATGCCGGAAACGGGCCTGTCGGCCCTTATTCCGGCCTACGGATTGAAACGAAGGAAGCAGGGCCGGAATAAGCGCAGCATTCCCGGCAGACAGGTTTCAGCCCGCCGCGCAGACATCAGGAAGTAGGCCGGGATAAGCGCAGCGTTCCCGGCAGACAGATTTCAGGCGGCGGCGCGGGCCATCAGCGCGGCCAGCTTGTCGCGGTCGGGCCGTTCCACCACCCCGGCTTCGGTGACAATCACGTCCACCAGTTCCGCCGGGGTGATGTCGAAGGCCGGATTCCAGGCCCCGGCCCCACTGGCCGCGATACGCCGGCCGCCGGCGCCCAGCACCTCTTCCTCAGGCCGCTGCTCGATGGGGATGTCGGCGCCGGAGGCGGTGCC
>PABG01000054.1 GCA_002699185.1 Gammaproteobacteria bacterium
GCGAAGAACGAAGTGACGTGGCACAAGCGAGCTTGCGAGCGCAGAACGCCTTTATGCCCTTTGGGTACACAGGGCGGCCCTTTATGCCCTATGGGTACGAAGGGGTGAGCGTAGCGAATAATCTCCAACCGATTGATTCTGCAGCATGAGATTGCCACGCTTCGTTTATGCCCTCTGGGTACTCGCAATGACGGCCAAGTAAAGTACCATTCGATCCCGAGGCCATTTGAGTGCCCGCGGGGGAACAGGGATAATACCGCGTTTCGCGCCGCCCCCGGAATCCATCCATGCGCCTGATGCTCAACCTGTTCCGTGCCTACCCGCTGGCCAGCTTCCTGATGCTGGTGGCGCTGCTGCTGTCGGGGCTGGCCGAGGGGCTCGGACTGTCGGCGCTGCTGCCGGTGCTCAAGGTGGCGCTGTATCACAATGAGCCCGGCAGCGGCCCGCAGGAGCCGCCCGGCGAACTGGAGCTGATGGTGCTGGAACTGCTCGACTGGCTGGGCATCCCGCCGACCCTGGGGCCGCTGCTGCTGCTGATTGTGGTGGCATCGACCTTCAAGGCGCTGCTGCTGCTGCTGGCCCAGCGCCAGGTGGGCTATACCGCCGCTCAGCTGGCCACCGACCTGCGCCTGGCCGTGCTGCGCCACATGATGCGCAGCCGCTGGGCCTTCTTCCTGCACCAGCCGGTGGGCAAGCTCACCAATACCATGGCCTCCGAGGCCCAGCGCGCCTCCGATGCCTACGTCAACGGCGCGACCGCCATCACCTTCCTGATCCAGTCGCTGGTCTATGCCGGCGTGGCGGTGGCCGTGTCCTGGCAGGCCGCCCTGGCCAGTCTGCTGGCCGGCGTGCTGATCATCGGCGGCTCGCACTTCCTGGTGCGCATGACCCGCCGGGCCGGACGCAGACAGACCCAGCTGATGATCTCGCTGATGTCGCGCCTGACCGACACCCTGCAGTCGGTCAAGCCGCTCAAGGCCATGGCGCGCGAGGACCTGGCCGACCGGGTGCTGAACCTGGAGACCAACAAGCTCAACAAGGCCCTGCGCCGGCAGGTGTTCAGCGCCGCTGCGCTCAATTCCGCCCAGGACCTGATGTTCACCGCCTTCATCGCGCTGGGCGTGTATCTGGCGCTGGAGCAGTTCTCCATGGGCCTGGCCACGGTGATGGTGCTGGTGGTGGCGCTGGGACGCGCCTTCAGCTTTCTGGGCAAGGTGCAGAAGCAGTACCAGAAGCTGATGCAGGGCGAGAGCGCCTACTGGTCACTGCTGGATACCATCGACCAGGCCCGCCGGGCCGAGGAGCCGCTGGGCGGTGGCGCGGCCCCGGTGCTGCAACAGGGCATCCGCTTCGAACAGGTGGGTTTCGCCTATGACGGGCACGAGGTCTTTTCCCACCTTGACCTGGATATTCCGGTGCACAGCATCACCACCCTGATCGGGCCCTCGGGCTCGGGCAAGACCACCATCATCGATCTGGTCATCGGCCTGCTGCGTCCGGACTCGGGCCAGGTGCGGGTCGACGGCACGGTGCTGGAACAGTTCGACCTCAGGGAATGGCGGCGCCAGATCGGCTATGTGCCGCAGGAGACGGTGCTGCTGCACGACAGCATTCTGCACAACGTGACCCTGGGCGATCCGCAGATCGAGGAGGCGCAGGTGGTGCAGGCGCTGCAGGATGCCGGCGCCTGGGACTTCGTCCAGGCCCTGCCGGAGGGGATTCATACCCAGGTGGGGGAGCGCGGCGGACGCTTGTCCGGCGGTCAGCGTCAGCGCATCGCCATTGCCCGCGCCCTGATCAACCGGCCGCAGCTGCTGATTCTGGACGAGGCCACCAGTGCCCTGGATCCGGCCAGCGAACAGGCGATCGTCGCTACCCTGAAGGCCCTGCGCCAGCGCCTGACCATCCTGGCCATCTCCCACAACCCGGCGCTGGCCGAGGCGGCCGACCGGGTCTACCGGCTGGCCCCGCGGGGGCGGGTGGAACTGCAGGCCTGAAGGATGCTTCTTCAGCTGTGGGTTGGGTTAGGCGCGATAGCGTCGTAACCCAAGATCTCCCAGGTTGCCGGGTTGCGCTGCGCTAACCTGACCTGCGGACTGTGATTCCCTTTTCCGTCATCCCCGCGCAGGCGGGGATGACGGATGAATTTGTCAACGGTTACAGACGTAGGCCGGGATAAGCGCAGCGTTCCCGGCAGTTCAGCATGATGCCGGAAACGGCCCGCGGGCCTTATTCCGGCCTACGCCTCAGGCCGGGGCGGTTTCGAGCAGGGCCCGCACCCGCCCCAGCGCCCGCTGCATATCACTCGACTGGTGCGCCTGCGATCCCGGATGCGGGTCGCCCAGCCAGGCCATCTTGCCCGCGCGGATCAGTTCCAGATGCACCCGGCTGATGTCGCGCGACAGGTGCTTCCAGCCCCAGCGCATCAGTGCCCGGTAGGCCAGTGCCCCGGGCGCGATGTCGCATTTCTCTCCTGCATCCCGTTCAAGCACCGCCCGCGCCGCGGCCGTATCGCCGGCGGCCAGGTGCATGTCCCGGCGCATGCTGAAACGTCCCGTGCCCAGGTCGAACATGTGTACCGGTTTGCCGGTGGCATAGGCCTCGGACAGCATGGAGATGCTGTCGGCGGTGATGATCAGCTCGTCGGCCAGGGCCAGAAAGCCCAGGTAGGGGTTGTCGGGATCGTTGCGCCGCCAGCGATAGAGTTGCATGGGCACCTCGTGCCGGGCGGCAAAGGCTTCGATTGCCACGGGGCGGGTACGGGCGCTGGAACTGACCAGAAGTGAGCCGCCGCGCGCGCGCGCCAGTGCCGCTGCATCGCGTACCAGACGCTGCGCGGCATGCCGGCCGAAGGCGTAGGGACCGCTGTTGCCGCCCATGTTGACCGTGATGTAGGGGCGCGGCAGGTGCGCCAGTCGCGGTGCCCAGTGTTCGGCCGCCGCGGCCAGGGTGTCGGGATGCACCCGGTGCAGCGGCAGGTCGTTGCGCAGGACGTTGGGCCGGTCCGGCACCCGGTACTGGGGCGTGGTGATGATCAGATCGAAATGCTTCGGGTCCGCCCACAGCCGGCCAACGAAGACGATGCGGGTTCGGCCGCCGGACTGGTCGCGGATCCAGCGGCACACGGGTTCGTTGCGCATGCCGGCCGACAGCACCAGGTCCGGCCAGGGCGGGCCGAGAGGGTCGGAGCTGGACTGGTCCACGCCACGCAGATCGCGGCCGCGGAACAGATTGGTGCGTATCTCCCGCTTGCGGTAGTGCAGCGACTTGCGTTCCCAGGGCAGCGCCAGTGCCTCGGCCAGGGCCTGCAGCTGGGTCTGTTCGCCCGCTCGGTAGGCGTCCACGATCCAGACCCGCGCGGCCATTGTGTCGTCCCGGTTCATGCGGCGGATTCGCCTGCCGGCGGCTGCTTGGGCCAGCGCCGCTTCATGCACAGCCAGTCGCCGGGCGATTCCCGGATCCAGTCCTCGAACAGGCGGTTCAACCGCATTGTGAGATCGCTGACCTGGGCATGGCGATCGGCCAGGGCTGGATCGGGTCTGAGCGGTGCCAGTACCTCGATGCGGTAGCGATGCCGCGGCAGCCGCACGCAGCGGATGGGAATGAGCGGATAGCCGCGCAGGGCCAGGCGCGCCGGCGTGGTGTTGGTCGGAGTCGGCACGTCGAAGAAGGGGATCATCTCGCCGGAATCGATGCGGGTGTCGAAGGCCGCGCCGACACTGTGGCCGTCGGCCAGTTCGCGCATCAGTTCGCGCACGCCGCCGGCGGTCGGCACCAGGCGCGAGCCGAAGGCGCGGCGCCGCGCCTGGAAGAACCGGCGCAGCCAGGGATTGGCCTCACGGGCGTAGAGGATGGAGATGTTCAGGCCGTATTCCCGGCTGATCAGGCTGGTCAGCTGCCAGGCGCCGGCATGGGCAGTGGCGAAGACCATGGCCTCGCGTCGTTCGAAGGCCTGCATGGCCTCGGGATGGACATCGAATTCAAGATAGCGCTCCCGGCGCTGCCACAGCCGGTCCAGCAGGAACAGTTCGGCGGCGGCCAGGCCGGTGGTGCGGAAGACCTGGCGCACGTAGCGCTCCCGCTCGGCGGCGGTGAGCTGCGGCAGCACCACGGCCAGGTTGCGCTGTACCACGCGGCGCTTCTTCGTGTTGTGGTAGCCGAGGACGCCGAACAGGCGGGAGAGGAAGGCCGCGGCCAGGGGATAGGGCAGCAGCCGTATCAGCCCGTAGAGACTGTAGAAGACCGCTGCCTCGATCAGCCAGACCGGCTGCTGTGTCCAGGGTGCGCGTTTGGCCAGTCGCTTGGGCAGCAGGTAATACTTGGGCATCGCTCGCTTCAGTTACCGGGGCGGCGGGATGGCGCCCTAGCGTCCACGCGGCGGATGGTAGGTGCCGAACACCCAGTCCCACAGGGGCGAGCTGACGCCGAAGCGGCCGCCGTCGGCCGCGAAGTGATGCTGCATGTGGTAGCGCTTGAGGAAGCGCAGTACCGGATGGCGCATCGGGAAGTGGTGCGTGGCGTAATGGATGTAGTCGTAGACCAGATAGCCCAGCAGGAAGAAGGCGGTGAAGGGCTCGGCCCAGGGATGGGGCAGCACGCTGCTGAACAGCAGCCACAGCACACCCAGGATCAGGGCGGCGCCCACAGGCGGCATCACCAGCCGGGTCTTGTCCTGGGGGGTGTCGTGATGCACGCCGTGGAACAGGAACACGAAGCGCTGGCCCAGACGGCTCTTCGCCGGATAGTGGAACAGGAAACGGTGCAGGCTGTACTCGGCGAAGGTCCAGGTCACCAGCCCGGCGATGCCGATGCCGGCCAGACCGACGGGTCCGATCCCATGCACGGTCACTGCCCGCACCAGCAGCCAGGCGGCCACGGGCAGCCACACCAGCAGCGGCATGATGGGGTGTACGTGGCTGAGGGATTCCAGCACCGGGTTGTCGAACAGCCGGATGGACTGCTCGCGCGACTGGGCACTGGCTGGGCGGTTGGCCGGCATGGCGGTGTTACCTGTGGGTTGCGTGCGGATCGGTGTCTGTCGACAGGGTAACATTGTGACCCTGACGGCTGCGAAGTATAGCACTGGACCAGATTTTTTTCGAACAAAACCAGGCCCCTGGCCGTTCCGTGATCCACTGCTCAAAATGCCCGTGGATCTGCCGGGTCAGATCCCGGGCCTGTGTTTCCTGATCGGCGTCGGGGGCGGCGGGGTGCAGGGGCGGGAGGAAGGTCACCCGGAAATGGGGACCGTCACGGCGCTCGATCTTCACCGGGACCAGCGGGCAGTCGAATTTCAGCGCCAGCCGCGCGGCCAGGGTGGAGGAGGGCTTGTCGGCGCCGAAGAAGGGGATGGGCGTGCCCTGGTCGATGCGCCGGTCCATGATCATGGCCACCGAGCGGCCCTGCTTCAGGGCCTGGACGAAGGGGCGCATGCTGGCGTCGCGCGAGATCAGTTCGCAGCCCAGCGCCCGGCGCGAGCGCCGCAGCAGTTTCTCCAGCCAGGGGTTGGCCAGCGGCGAATACAGCACCGAAAGCGGCACTCCGTAGCGGTGCAGCGAGGCCCCGGCCGCCTCCCAGTTGGCGATGTGGGCGGTGACGAACACGGCCGGCCGGGTCGGGTCGCTGTAGGTGGGGATGTCCTGCTCGAAGCGGATGTCCAGATAATCGTGGCGCGGGTCCACGATCCGGGCCAGGTGCGGGAACTCGCCCAGCACGGCACCGCCATTGCCCCAGATCTCCGGCAGCAGGCGTTCGATTTCCTCGCTGGACTTGTCGGGGAAGGCGAGCCCCAGGTTGGCGCGCATATGCTGGCACCGGCTCTTGAACCAGGGACCGATACGCCGCCCCAGCCAGTCGCCGGCGCGGGAGGCCCAGGTCACCGGCAGCAGCCGGAACAGTCCGTAGAGCAGTCCGATCACCAGCAGGTCGAGCAGCCAGAGGGCGTGGCGCAGTGGGCCGTTGTGCAGTGCCTTCCTGCGCAGCGCATTGCCGAGGATGAACTTGGCCAAGTGTGAGTGCTTCCTGCCCGTCCCGCGGGCCTGACATAGGATGGGGAAAAACCAGGGAAAAGCAGTGTGCCGGAGGGGCCGGGAAAGATCAAACACCGCGCCGGTGCTGGGTTCCGGTCGGGGGGTTACGGTATGATGGCCGGATTGGTTCGCGAAACCCCGCCTTGTCGGGCGGGGACATTGCAAAGGAGCGGTATGGCGCACACCCAGACCAGCAGTGGGAATCTGGAACTCCGCGAGGCGTGTGATCGGGCGACAATAAGGGATTTTCTGCACCTGCCGCATCGTCTCTATGCCGACGACCCGGCCTGGGTGGCGCCGTTGCATTTCGAGCAGCGCGAGCGGGTGTTTCGCAACCATCCGCTGTTCGAGCACAGTCAGGTGCGCGCGTGGGTGGCCTACCGCAATGGCCGGCCGGTGGGCCGGATCACCGCCCAGCTGGACCGCCTGCAGCCGCCGGTCGAGGGCGACACGCTCGGCTATTTCGGCATGCTCGAGGCCGAGGATGACGCGACGCTGTTCGCCGCCCTGCTGGAGACGGCTGCGGGCTGGCTGCGGGAGCAGGGCGCCGCACGGATTCGCGGCCCCTACAACCTCTCCATCAACGAGGAAATCGGTCTGCTGGTGGAGAATTTCGCCGAGCCGCCCTACATCATGATGGGACACACCCGGCCCTACTACCCGAAACGGCTGGAAGAGCAGGGCTTCACCGGCGTGAAGGATCTGCTGACCTACACGGTGCAGCCGGATTTCACCGCCCCGGCGGTGATGCAGAAGCTGGCGCAGAGGGCCCTGCGCCGGGTGCGGATACGGCCGCTGGACCGCAAACGCAAGGCCGCCGACTTCGAGGCCATGCGCGACATCTTCAACGATGCCTGGTCCGGCAACTGGGGCTTCGTGCCCTTTACCCGCGCCGAGTTCGCCGAAGTCGCGAAGATGCTCAGCCTGCTGCTGGATCATGACTATATCCAGATCGCCGAAATCGATGAGCGTCCGGTGGCCTTCATCGCCGCTCTGCCCAATCTGAACGAAGCCATCCGCGACCTGAACGGACGGCTGCTGCCGCTGGGCTGGGCGCGGCTGCTGTGGCGGCTCAAGGTCCGGCGGCCCCGCACCTGCCGGGTGGCGCTGATGGGCGTGCGGCGCGAGCACCAGTATTCGCGCCTGGGGCCGACCCTGGCCTTTCTGGTCATCGACGCGGTGCGCAAGGCCATGATCAGTCGGGGGGTTCAGACAGTTGAGATGGGCTGGATACTGGAGGATAATGCGGGCATGCGGCACATCATCGAAGCGATCGGCAGCCGGATCTACAAGCGTTACCGGGTCTACCAGAAGTCATTGTGAGCCGGGCGTGGACAATCACCCCTCAGACCGCCAGCAGGCGCAATCCAACCCGACGGGACCGGCCGCCGCAGCGCGTTTTGCCTGCGTGATCCTGGCCGGGGAACGGACCCGGCGCGATGCCCTGCGCGAGCACTCCGGAGTCGCCTGCAAGCCCCTGCTGCGCATCAGCGACGTTCCCATGATTCACCGGGTCATCAGCGCCCTGCGCGGGGCGGACAGGGTCGGTCCCATCCGGCTCAGCGGACCCGAGCAGGCCTGTGTGCAGAGCGACGCCGAACTGGCGCGCGAGATCGCCGAGCAGCGCCTGAGCTGGTCGCCGCCGGAGGCCTCGCCCAGCACCAGCGCCTATCGGGAGTTGTCCGCGTTGCCGGCGGAGCACCCGGTGCTGATCACCACGGCCGACCATCCCCTGCTGACCAGCGAGATCGTCGACCGCTTCTGCCATGAAAGCGCCGCCAGGCAGTGTGACGTGCTCGTCGGACTGGCGCCGTATGAACTGGTCAAATCGGTCTATCCGGACATCAGCAAGACCGTGCTGCGCTTCCGCGATGGCAACTACTGCGGCTGCAACCTGTTCGCCTTCATGACGCCGGAAGGGCGGCGCGCCGCCGACTTCTGGCGCCGGATCGAGAACCAGCGCAAGAAGCCGCTGCTGGTGATCGGTCTGCTCGGCTGGTGGGCGGTGATCCGCTACCGGCTCGGCCTGCTGACGCTGGATGCCGCCCTGGAGCGCCTGTCGCGTCACCTGGGGCTGCGGCTCGGGGCGGTGATCCTGCCCTATGCCAATGCCGCCGTGGATGTGGACTCGGTGGCCGACTACGACCTGGTGCAGCGCTATGCCGATGAAACCGCGGCTCGGGAACCAGACCGCGAACACCGTCTGGCGCAGCAGCCCTGACAGCTATCCGTTCAGTAACGAGACCTCGATCATGACCGAGACAGACACCCGACTCCTCAATTTCCAGGCGGTGGAGGACACCCCGCTGCAGACCGAGCCGTTCAGCTTCATGGTCGCCGAGGGTGTGATCCCGTCCGGGGAACTGGAACGGGTCAATGCCGACTACCCCTACATCGATATTCCGGCCAACTTCAACCCGGAGGACCTCGAGTATGGTCCGGCCTTCGCCCGGGTGCTGCAGGATCTGGACAGCCCCGAGTTCGAACGCCTGATCGCGCGCAAGTTCGGTGTGGATCTGACCCGCACGGTCAAGACCATCACCGTGCGCAAATATTCCGAGATGAGCGACGGCAATATCCACACGGATCACTGGAGCAAGGTGATCACGGTGCTGCTGTACTTCAACCCGGAATGGCATCAGGAGGGCGGCAAGCTGCGGCTGCTGCGCAACAAGCACGATATCGAGGATTATGTCGCCGAAGTCACCCCGCTGGGCGGCACCCTGCTGGCCTTCAAGCGCAGCGGCAACAGCTATCACGGCTACAAGCGCTTCGACGGCGAGCGCCGCATGGTGCAGGTCAACTGGGTGCGTTCGGGGCCGGTGGCGCGTCAGGCCCAGCGTCTGGCCCGTATGGGCACGCATACCGGCAAGCGCATCCTGCGCCTGGCCCAGGGGCTGCGCGGGGCCGCCAAGTAGAATGGGTGGAGCGCAGCGCAACCCATCGTGAGCGGTTCAGGCAGGCGATGGGTTACGGCGCTCCGCGCCTCCACCCATCCTTGTATCTCTCCAGATGAGCTGCTTAGCTATCAGTTCATCGCCCGGTGGGGTTGATCTGGCACCCATCCTGAGGCC
>PABG01000055.1 GCA_002699185.1 Gammaproteobacteria bacterium
ATAAGCGCAGCGTTCCCGGCATTTGTCCCGGGCAAAGCGTGCAGGATGGGTGGAGCGAAGCGCAACCCATCGCGGTACGGCCTGCAGGCGATGGGTTGCGGCGCACCGCGCCTCCACCCATCCTACTTGAGGCTGTCGGGCAGGGCGTCCTCGGCGACGTCGCGCCGGCGGGCCATGGCGCGGCCGAGGCGCTTGCGGTCGGCGGCGTTCAGGGCCTGTTCGGCCGGCATCAGCACCTTCTGCTCCTCATGCTGGATGTGCTGGCGATAGGCATTGGTGAAGGCGCGGATGCGCGCGTCCAGCGCGGCGCTGTCGGTGATGCCGTCCAGGTCGGCGAGCAGGGCATCGAGCTCACGCCAGGCGGATTCCAGTTCCGGGTGCTGGGCGCTGAGTTCACGCACGGCGGCATTGAAGTCCGGGCTCTGCTCCTCCAGCAGCGGGAACAGATCGCGCTCCTCGTCCTGGTGGTGCAGGTGGGCGGCCGTGTTGAAGTAGTGGCGGATCTTCTCCGCCGTCTCCTGCAGTTCCGCCTGTCTGCCCGCGTCGATCTGGGCGGGCAGCTTTTCCAGGGTCGAGCAGTGCATCAGCATGCGCATGTGGCAGGCGCGCAGCAGCCCGAGCGGGTCGTCGAAGCCGGGGGCCGGCTGGGGGAAGGGGAAGTCGGGCATGAGCAGAGACCGTCAGTGAGCCTGCGCCCTACTGGAACCAGCTGTTGATGGCCTGCAGGTCGTCCACCCCGAGGCTGCCGGCGGCCTGTTTCAGGCGCAGGGTGCTCAGCAGGTAGTCGTAGCGGGCGCGGGCCAGGTCGCGCTGGGCGCGGAAGCGTTCGCGCTGGGCATCCAGCACGTCGACGATGGTGCGGGTGCCGACCTCGAAGCCGGTCTCGGCGGCCTCCAGCGCGGTCTCGGTCGAGACCAGGGCCTGTTCCAGGGCGCGCACCTGGGCGATGCCGCTGGCGACACCGCGATAGGCGTCGCGGGTCTGGCGCTGGGTCTGGCGCCGGGCCTGGTCGAGTTGCTCCTGGCTTTCGATGAAGCGGTAATGGGCCTCGCGGGTCAGCGAGTTGACCGCGCCGCCCTGGAACAGCGGGATGTTCAGTTCCAGGCCGATGCTGGCGTCGTGGCGCTTCACCCCGGCGATGCCGCCGAAGTTCTGGTCGCGGCGGGTGAGGGCGGCGCTGGCGTCCAGGGTGGGGTAGTGGCCGGCGCGCTGGCGTTTGACTTCCTGGCGGGCGGCCTCGACCGCGGCCTGCAGGGCCACCAGATTGAGGTTGTTCTCCAGCGCCTTCTCCACCCAGACGCCGGTCTCCTGCGGCTCGGGCTGCAGCAGCTGCAGCTGGTCGTTGAGCGGGTTGATCGGTTCGTTCAGTTCCCCGGTGATCTCGTACAGCGCCTCGCGGGCCGAGTCCAGTTCGTTCTCGGCCACGATCTCCTGACTCACCGCCAGGTCGTAGCGGGCCTGCGCCTCGTGTACGTCGGTGATGGCGATCAGGCCCACCTCGAAGCGCTCCCTGGCCTGTTCCAGCTGGCGGCCGATGGCATCGAGCTCGGCGCGGGCGAAGATGAGGTTGTCCTGCGCGGCCAGCACATTGAAGTAGCCCTCGGCCAGGCGGATGATCAGCTCCTGCTCGGCGGCGCTGTAGTCGGCCAGCGCCTGGGCGACCAGGCTGTCGGCCTGGTCCAGGGCGACGAACTGATCCCAGCGGAACAGGGTCTGGGTGGCCGACAGGGTGTAGACCTCGTCGGTCGAGTAGCTGGTCTGATCCGTGTTGCGGTCGTCAAAGCGATTGCGCTGATAGCTGCCGTTGATACCGACGCTGGGCAGCAGCTGCGCCAGGGCCTGGTCGTCGGCTTCCAGCAGGGCGTCGCGGTTGGCGGCGGCGGCGCGCAGGGTCGGATCGCTGTCGGCGGCGATCTCGTAGGCGCCGAGCAGGTCCAGTGCCAGGGCCGGTTGGCCGGCCAGCAGGCCGCTCATCAGGGTTGCCAGCAGGGTGCGTTTTGCGTTCATGTGTTCATCCGGTTCCGGGGTGTCAGGGAGGCGGTGCGGGTCATGCGTGCCGCCCATTATCGGTTGGCCGCGCGGCGCCCGCAATGACGGAGGTCAGTAGGTCGCCATGCCCGGGTCGACATCGCGGGCCCAGGCATCCACGCCGCCCTTGAGATTGATGACATTGCTGAAGCCGAGCTGGGCCTCCAGGTAGCGCGCCACGCTGTAGCTGCGCACACCGTGATGACAGATCACGATGGTCTCGCGTTCCGGGTCCAGCGTCTCGGCCCTGAGCGGGATCTGGCGCATCGGGATCAGGGTCGAGCCCTCGATGCGGCAGACTTCGTATTCCCAGGGCTCGCGCACGTCCAGCAGCAGCGGCGGCGGGTCCGCCTGCTCGATGTGGTTTCTGATTTCCGCTGCCGTGAGTTGGCGCATGTCAGGGCCTTGAAAAATCTCTAATCAATCCAGCTATTCCCGTCATTGCGAGCGTAGCGAAGCAATCTCGTACAGCAGAATCAGTTGGTTAAAGATTGCCGCGGCGCTGCGCGCCTCGCAATGACGAATCAATCAGGCTTCGTCTAGAAATCGAAGTTCTCGATCCGGGGCGCATTCTCCAGCGGCGGGATGGAGGTGTCGAACAGGCTCTCGCTGGCCCACTGGTCGGCCGCGACCCGGGTGATCAGCATGGCCTCCATCACCGGCGGCTCGCCGACGATCACGAACAGCCGGCCGCCCACGGCCAGGGCATCGTGAAAGCCCCGGTGCAGCAGCGGCAGCGAGCCGGTCACGGCGATGACGTCGAAGCCCTGCTCGGCGTCCCAGCCGGCGGCGGCGTCCTCGGTGCGCAACTCCACATTGGTGATGCCGTGCTGTTCCAGTTTGCGCTCGGCGGCGTACTTGAAATCCGGGTGCAGGTCCACGCTCAGTACCTGGCGTCCGAGCCGGGCCAGGCAGGCGGTGAGATAGCCGCTGCCGGTGCCGATCTCCAGGATGCGGTCGCCGGGCTGGATGGCCAGGGACTGCAGCAGCCGGCCCTCCAGTTTGGGCGGCATCATCACCTGCCCGTGTTCCAGCGGCAGGCTGATGTCGGAGAAGGCCAGGGTGGAGCGGTACTGGGCGGGGACGAAGTCCTCGCGCGGGGTCTGCATGAGCACATCCAGTACGCGCTGGTCGAGCACGTCCCAGGGACGGATCTGCTGCTCGATCATGTTGTGGCGCGCGCGTTCGAAATCAGCGGTATCGGGCTGTTCGCTCATGCTTCCGGTATCCCCGTGTCAATCGCTTCAGCCGGTTAGGGTACGGGGTTTGCGGGGGGCAGGCAAGGCGGAGCCATGCTCCCTCCCGACCTCCCCCGGCAAGGGGGAGGAAGGGGGGTGGACCGGGCTCAGAACCTGAAGTTGAGCGAGGTGTAGATGCTGCGCCCCGGACCCGGCACCGTGACCCCCCAGGGCACGCCGGCGGCGGGCATGGTCTTGCCCTGGCCTAGGTAGGCGCCGCTCAGCGGATGCTGGTAGAAGCGGTCGAAGACGTTCTCCACGCCGGCCTCGATGCGCAGCTGCTTCCAGGTGTAGCTGGTGCGCAGATGCAGCAGGCCGTAGCCACTGGTCTCGACCTCGTTGCGGGTGTCCGAGACATCCGACTTGGCGTCCACCAGCTCCACCTCGGCGGTATTGCGCCAGGCACCGAGACTCTGCGACACGGCCAGCTTCAGGTTCAGCGGCATGATGTTGTACAGGTTGTCGTCGGTGTCCTGGTTCTCGCCGCGCACATAGCTGAGCACGCCGTCGAGATGGAAGTCGCCCAAGCGGGTGTCCTCCGCCAGCGGCGTATGGGCGGAGACGTCGATGCCGTACAGGCGGGCGTCCTGGTTGACGAACTGCAGGTAGACGAAGTCGTTCGTCACCGCCAGGTTGGCGTCGATGCAGGCGGTGCCCATCATGTCCCGGGTGGTGGCCGAGGAGCAGCGGGCGGCGTCGATGTAGTCCTCGACATAGGTCACGTAGGGGGTGACCTGCAGGCCCCAGCGCTGTTCGCTCGGGTCATGCCAGTCGAAGGTGGCGCTCAGGGTGTGCGCCACTTCGGGGTCCAGATCGAGGTTGCCGACATAGCCGTTGCCGTCGCCGGCCAGGTTGACCATGCGCATCGCCATGCCGTGGGTGGACCAGGCATAGCGTTCGTACAGGTTGGGCGAACGGGTCTTGCGGGCGTAGCCGAACTCCACGGTCAGGGTGTCCTTCGGCGTGAAGCGCGCCAGGGCGGTCAGATCCAGGTTGTCGTCGTTGCGGCTGCGGTCGGCGGCATTGAAGTCGGCCGCGTCAAGCGGCGAGAACATGGGGTTGTAGCCCTGCACCTCGCCGGTGTCCATGGCGACGCGCTCGTAGCGCAGGCCGAACTGGGTCAGCCACTGTTCGCTCCAGCGCGCTTCCCATTCGCCGAAGGCCGCCAGCCGGTCACGCTCGCCGTCGTTGATGTTCCAGAAGGTGTCCGGGAACATCATCTTGCCGGAGGGCTCCCACCAGTCGTCCAGGCGGTACTGCTGGATCTCGGCGCCGACGCGCAGCAGGTCGCGGCCGTTGAGCGGGATGTCGCCCTTGACCACCAGGCCGCGATTGTCGCCCTCGGTCTCCATCGGCATGCCGGCCGCGCAGCCGTTCATGCCGCCCTGGATGGTGCAGGGCACGCCGTCGGGGATGGAGCCATTGTTGGCGCCGTACCAGAACAGCTTGTCCTCGCCGAACTGCATTTCGTGATCGGTCTGTTCGCGGTAGGCGTTCGCCTCCAGCCTGCCCCAGTTGTACTGGCCCTCGTAGCGCAGGTTGAACCGGATGCTTTCGTTGGAGGTCATGTCCATGCGCTGGTTGGGGAAGCCCTGCTCGGGGATGTCCTGGGTGGCCACCGTGAGTTCGGCCAGGTGGTTGTCGCGCCGCAGCGCCAGGGCCAGCGACTGGTTGGTGGTTTCATAATAAGTGGAGCCGACCTCGTCGCCGTCCAGGAAGCCGCGGCCGGCCGCAGCCGGGCCCGCCGGTTTGAAATCGTCGCCGGCCTCGTAGTTGTTGGCCTTGGCGGTGGAGCCGTTGTAGGTGAGGCTGGCGTTCTCGCTGGCCAGGGTGGCGGCGAGGTTGGCGCCGCGGGCGTCGCCGTTGCTGCGATAGAAGGTGCCGATCTCGCCCGTGGTCAGCAGGCCCTCGCCGGGCACGGCAAACACGGGGTCCTCCGATTCCACCACGATGGTGCCGCCGATGCTGTCGCCGCCGAGGCTGACCGGGGTGAGCCCGGCGAACACCGTGGCGGTGCCGATCCGGGTGGGATCGATATAGGACAGCGGCGGGTTCATGTGGTTGGCGCAGGCGGAGACCAGGTCCATGCCGTCGACCTTGATGCGCACGCGGTCATCGGTCATGCCGTGGATGGACGGCAGGCTGGACACGCCGCCGGCCCCCTGCAGCTCGACGCCGGGGGTCTGCTTGAGCAGGCGGGCCGAATCGCTGCTGGCCGCCGGCAGTGATTGCAGGCGCTGCGAGTCGACGGTGGAATGATTCAGGGTCGAGGCTTTCGGGAACTCGGGGGCTTCCTTGACAATATCGATGACAAGAGGGTCGTGCTCGGCCAGCGCGGTGCCGGGGAGGGCCAGCGCCAGGCTGATCTGGCAGGCGAGAGAGGAAACAGTGAATTTATTGTACATCGGGGTGTCTCCGTAAAGGTGTCAAGGCACCATGAATTTCAAACAGGCCACCGGTGCAGCGTGCTGGACACAGGTTCCGGACCGGCGATGGTCAAGGCGGCTGCTTTATCTGTGTGCGACGGTTGAATCCGGCGGATCCCGCATCATTCCCGCGCTGACATCGGCTGCAGCTCTCTCAGCAACAGGGCGGCAATATACATGCCAGTGGCGGAAATGCAGCAATCGCGCGGAACCGGTGTTTCATCCGGTCGGTTCGCCCTGTTCCAGTGTTTCGTTATGGAAGGCGTCTGCGTATCATCGCAGCCGGATTGGGATCAGGCTGGCAGTCGCAGGCTCTTGCCACTGACGGACGCATCCCGACAACGGTTACAAATGCCGTGCCACCTGGAAGATGACTGTATTTCAAGGGGTTTGTCAGGCTGCGGCCCGAAGTGAGTCGGGTATTTGCCCAAGGAGTGCGGCAAATGCCCCAGCTGCGGAGCGGGTCGGAAAGGCGCGCCTGCCATGTGGGTGGTCTGCTTGCAAATCCCCCGGCCCTCCGCTACCTTCACCCTTTCGGCTAGGGGTGCCCCGCGCGGGGCTGAGACAGACCCTTTGAACCTGACCCGGCTCGTACCGGCGTAGGGAAAGCCAGCGCAGCATGCTTCTCCCCCGATTTCTCATTCCCGCGCTCCCCCGCCACCCGTACACACGCAGATAGCGAGGCAGCAACCATGAGCGCCATCCCGGAAGATTTCGTCAGGAAGACGGCCCGCCTGTCCGAGGAAGTGACCCGGCCGTTCCCCGGCTCCACCAAACTCTACATCCAGGGCTCGCGCCCGGATATCCGGGTGCCGCTGCGCCAGATCGAGCAGACCCCGACCCTGACCTCCGGCACCCCGGAGGAGAACCCGCCCATCCCGGTCTACGACACCTCCGGCCCCTACACCGACCCGGACGCCAAGATCGACCTGCTCAAGGGCCTGCCCGCGTTGCGCGAGGCCTGGATCCTGGAGCGCGACGACACCGAACAGCTCGACGGCCCGACCTCCGAGTTCGGCCGCGCGCGCCAGGCCGATCCGGAGCTTGCCCACCTGCGCTTCGAGCACATCCACCGCCCGCGCCGCGCCAGGGCAGGCAGGAACGTCACCCAGATGCACTATGCCCGGCAGGGCATCATTACCCCGGAGATGGAGTACGTCGCCATCCGTGAGAACTGCCGGCTGCAGGAACTGAAGGCCGATCCGCGCTACGCCAAACTCCTACGCCAGCACCCCGGTGAGTCCTGGGGCGCCAACATCCCCGAGGAAGTCACGCCCGAGTTCGTGCGCAGCGAGGTGGCCGCGGGACGGGCCATCATCCCGGCCAACATCAACCACCCCGAACTGGAACCGATGATCATCGGCCGCAACTTCCGGGTGAAGATCAACACCAACATCGGCAACTCCGCCGTCACCTCATCAATAGAAGAGGAAGTGGAGAAGATGGTGTGGTCGGCCCGCTGGGGCGGCGACACCCTGATGGATCTGTCCACCGGCAAGAACATCCACGAGACCCGCGAGTGGATCCTGCGCAACGCCCCCATGCCCATCGGCACCGTGCCCATCTACCAGGCGCTGGAGAAGGTCGACGGCAAGGCCGAGGAGCTGACCTGGGAGATGTTCCGCGACACCCTGATCGAACAGGCTGAGCAGGGCGTGGACTACTTCACCATCCACGCCGGCGTGCGCCTGGCCTATGTGCCGCTGACCGCCGATCGCGTGACCGGCATTGTCTCCAGAGGCGGCTCCATCATGGCCAAGTGGTGCCTGGCGCATCACCGGGAGTCCTTCCTGTACACGCACTTCGACGAGATCTGCGAGATCATGAAGGCCTACGACGTCTCTTTCAGCCTGGGCGACGGCCTGCGCCCCGGCTGCATCGCTGATGCCAACGACCGCGCCCAGTTCGCCGAACTGGAAACCCTCGGCGAGTTGACCAGGAAGGCCTGGGAGCACGACTGCCAGGTCATGATCGAAGGCCCCGGTCATGTGCCGCTGCACAAGGTCAAGGAGAACGTGGACAAGGAACTCGAGGACTGCTTCGAGGCACCTTTCTATACATTAGGCCCGCTGGTCACCGACATCGCCCCGGCCTACGATCACATCACCTCCGGCATCGGCGCCGCCAACATCGGCTGGTACGGCACCGCCATGCTCTGCTACGTCACCCCCAAGGAGCACTTAGGATTACCCAACAAGCAGGACGTCCGCGACGGCATCATCACCTACAAGATCGCCGCCCACGGCGCCGATCTGGCCAAGGGCTTCCCCGGCGCCCAGCTGCAGGACAATGCGCTATCCAAGGCGCGGTTCGAATTCCGCTGGGAGGACCAGTTCAACCTCAGCCTCGACCCCGAGCGCGCCCGCGAATACCACGACCAGACCATGCCCAAGGAGGCCCACAAGGTGGCGCACTTCTGCTCCATGTGCGGCCCCAACTTCTGCTCCATGAAGATCACCCAGGACGTGCGCGACTACGCCGCGAAGCAGGGCATCTCCGAGGACGAGGCCCTGGAGAAGGGGCTGGAGGAGAAGGCGGTGGAGTTCAGGGAGATGGGGGCGGAGATTTATCGGAAGGCTTGAGTAGAGAAGACGAATTTTGTAACCTTATGATAAATATGAAAAATAGGCTTCTTCGGCTTTCGCCGCAGTTCTAGGTAGCGGTTTGCCCCCATATTCCAGGCTTGCGCTAGCTAAATTTATCGTCTATTTCTCGACATAGTGTTAAGTTACATGTAAAGTTTTCGCCCCAATAGGCGCTATCGCTTCTAAGTGCAATAGCTGGAGAGAGGGGAATATGGCACCCAAGACTGGTGAGAAATTATCTAATGCACCTCTCATTTATGTTTTGGCGCAAATACGTTTTAGCCCGATCCTCGCCACTGAAAAGTACATACCCAGTATTCAGGAAAGGGTGCGGCGAGAATACCCGCGGTATCAGCAAAACATAATTCAAACCTTCCGATTTGGTCCCGAAGGTCAGCCGCCTGATATCGCGAAAATTAGCCGCTGGGAGTTTGCAGACAAAGACTCCACTCATGGTTTTATCATCCAGCAAGATTCATTTGTGTTTCATACAACCGGGTACACGACGTTCCCAGAATTTAAGGATAAGCTTCAAAGTGCGCTTTTGGCAGTTAACGAGAGCTTAGATATTTCGCTCGTCGAAAGAATAGGGCTTAGGTATGTCGACATCGTTGAGCCAACTGGTGACGATAAATTGAGCGATTATCTTGTTCCTGGTGTTGCTGGCTTCCCTCACGAAGACATTGGTGTGCAACCAGTCGTATCCCAAACTGAGTCTATTTCTGACTCTGAATTTGGTCGGCTTGTTTTGAAGGTGATTAAGAAAAAAGATGAAAAAAATGTACCGCCAGATCTTTTTCCTTTGGCTCTGAAATTATCAAGGAAGGTAGCCCAAGGGTCGCCAAATGCCTTGCTAGATTTCGATCATTTCTTCGAGCAAAGCATTGATTTTTCGGTTGATGCGGTAATAGAAAAGATTGACCAATTGCATGAGGTTACTTCTAAGGCATTTTGGTCTGTAATTACAGAGCATGCCAAAGACGTCTGGAGTTAATTGGGAGAGCGGGATGATAAGCTTTGCTGAGCAGTACAGTTCATATGTAGGTAGTGGAGGTGTATATAGGCCGACCGCTTCTTGTTCGGAAGTATCGAATAGATATCCGAGTATTCACGGAGCCGTGTTTTTGCTCGCCCTTGGGTTTGGGACCGGTAGCCAAATACATGCGGTGGCCGTTAAACCTGTTTTCACGAGCGGCGGAACAGAATTAGAACTGTATGATCTGGAAGGTAGATCAGAGCAGACGCCGCTTCCGAAGACCCAAGTCCGGCTCGCTAAAGCGTATTTGGGTGCGTCGGTGTCTGATCTAGCTGCGGCGCTAAATGTGCAGCGGCCGACGATCTACCAGTGGATGTCCGGAGATTCGGCGCCCAGAAAGGGTAACCTTGAGCGGCTTCGGAGTGTCTACGAAGTTGCAGAAGAATGGCATAAACTTAATCCGGTCCCCTTGGGAAAACTCCTGCATATGCCGCTTTCTGAGGGCAAAACTCTGATTCAACAATTGTCGGATCCTGAGATTGATAGGGGGAGCGTAAGTAAATCTCTGGTTGGGTTGAATGAAGCCATACAAAAGGAAGCAGAGGTAGGGCGGCAACCGAGTAGTATTGCAAAACGACTTTCTCGGCTAGGGTTTAATCCCCTTGAACCTTCAGAGTATTCCACAACGATAGCTCGCTCTAGTGGAGTATTGACCGACAACAAAGAATAAATAAAAGGTACGTCGTTGCCTGTTATAAAAACAATCCGCGCTAATGGTTGGCGGCAAGGGGCAATTGCGCAGCGATCAGGTAATCTGATTATTGAGCGGGCGTGCGGTGTTGATTTCGGTGGAGACGGAATCTGGATCGTCGTTACGCAGGATTGCGATATCGTTCATGACTCATTGGAGAATGAGCCGTATGTTGAAGTCCTCTACGCGCGCTTGCTGGAAAACGAGCCTGATGGAAACTTTGTTTATGCCCGTAACCCTCGCCGCCTGCACATTGCTATAAAAGATAATGGTGCTGAAAGATTTTGCGAGTGTAAGTCCTCACAACGATTTCTTGTAGCCAAAGAGTTATTGGCGAATGTGCCTCCAGCAGAAGAGGTCATGATTCCACATGATGAGATTGAGGTACTAAGAAATTGGCTGGCAGCGCGGTACAAACGGTCTGCTTTCCCTGATGAATTCATGAACCGATTGGGTAAGGCAACAAAAAGAATCAGAAAACTGTTGAGTAAGAGCCATCATGCATTAAGCGGCATATATGTGGCTCTGAATACCAAGGAAGAGTTGGATGGTACTCGCGAATATGAATTAGCCATCTATGGAGCCTATCTGGCGGGATATGCTCAGGATGCGGCTAAGGTTGCGGAGGCTGAGTCAGTAGTAAATGACTTGGCTATAGCAATAAATGATTGCGATGGTATCTGTGTGGTAGATCATTTAACTAGACCTGAAGATAAAATTAGCCTGGATGACTTAAGATATCTCGAGCGTTGGGAGTTTGATTATCTGAGTTTCAAGGATGGCGGAGTAGATGATATTGCTCCACAGGTATGAAAATTAAAGGAGCAATTGGGGGGGGGCAAGGATGATCGGGGGCACCCATTAGCCGGCTCTAAGTCAAGAGCGAACACTGTCCGCCACCGCTGTCTGTGGCAGCGGCAAGGTTATGGGTTTTCGGCGGTGCCTGATTGCCGGTCCGGTCCGAACCCGTTTTCTCATGCGCTGGCTACGACCGCGTCGTGCCTGTCACCGATTTAATGGGTCAGTACCGAAAAGGAGAGGGGTCAGGAGAGGGGTCACAGGAGAGGGGTCAGGTCTTGCAAACCAGCATCAATCAGCTTCGGGCGGGGTTAAGTCAGGGGGGGGGTAGGATAGAGTCAGCTTTGATTTTTTGATTAATTAAGAATCGATAAAGGCTACACATATTTGGAAGTTTTAAGGGGGACCTATGAGATTAGGTAAGTGGTGTTATCCGGTTTTTGGTTGTGTTTTTGTGGCTGCGTCGGGCTGTTCGTATAACGCGCATGTTGTCAGCACCTCATCTGCAGCATCTGAGATACGGCTCGACAAGCATGTGGATGAGAATGTGGCGTATTCGCTGTCATCTGAGTTGGATAATCTTCACAAAGAGGTGAAACCGTCCTCATATGTATGTAGCGCGCATAAGTATCCCCTGGAGGCTGGGGCTGCAATACGTGAGTCGATACGCTCGGTGCTCGATCAGGCATTTCTTGAGGTGTATAGGACTACAAGTCCAGGGGAATCCAGTCCGGGAACCAAGTACCAGCTTAACTTCGATCTAGAAGAATTTCAGCCACGTTTGACATTTTCGCCGGGATTTTGGAGTGCAACAATCGACTCCAATGTGGAACTCGTGCTTAAAGTGCGGGTGATGGACAGTAATGGCGATGAGATCATTCGTACGATGGTTTCTGGTCACGGGTCGGAAAATGGAAGCGGGCAATGTGGTGATGGGTCGAAATACCTGGCTGATGCTACGCAAGAAGCAATCGAAAGAACCTTGGAAAACTTTATATATAAGACGATAAATTCAGACTACTTTGCTTCGGCTGAGTGATTACTGATGATGTGTTCGAAATAATGGATGATTGTTTACGTCAAGCCTTGATTAAGGTTGTCTATGGATAACTCGATAATGAAGCGTATTGGGTCAGTGCTGCTGCTCGCGACATTTGTGCTCACGGGCTGTTCGGGGTATAGCGAGCGGGTTTCTCCGATTGAACTGCCGAGTGCTTCAGCGAATCGAGTGGAGGTGAATGGCGCCCAAATCTCGGCGACGGTGTATCTCGACAAGGATGTTGCAAGTTCTGTTTTTGGTTTTGATGTTCGAGGAGCAGGGCTTATTCCTGTCAGGCTCGTGATCGATAATCAATCTGAATCTCCATTGAGGTTGATCCCTCAGCAAACATTCCTTATTGATGCCCAGGACCGGGCATGGCCTATTTTGGAGGCTGAAGCGGCTGCGGAAAGAGTGAGGGCGCATGTTGATGTGGCAGAAACTGTTAAGGGAACCACGAAACCTGCATTGTTGCTTGGCGGGGCAGGTGCGCTGGCCGGATTCGCGATTGGAGTGGTAACAGGTGAGGATATTGGGTCAAGTGTGGCAAAAGGTGCGGCGGTTGGGGCATCATCCGGCGCCATTGTCGGTGGCGCAAAGAATTATGCAGAGATAGAAGGGCGTGTGAGGCAGGATATGCGCGATAAATCGCTTGAAAATAGACAGGTCGCAAGTGGCGATCTTGCGTATGGCTACCTCTTTTTTCCTGGCGACAATGAGGCGCAATCTGCTCAAGGAGTAAGACTGACTTTTGAGTTGGGCGCAGAGAGACACGTAAGGAATATAATTTTGAATCAGGGTCGAATTAAAGGGGTCGGTGACAACTGAGTATTATTCGCGCTTCTGTTTGTCACAGCCCCTTTATTCCCGCCTAATCGGATCTGTTCCCTCCCGCGGTCCGATGGGGTTGAACTCAGCCTGACCGGCTGACAGAGAGTGGGGCATTGTCGTCACCCCGGCATCAACGCATTGTGTAATCCCGCTTGACTAGACTGACCGGTCAACTATACTGCCTCTCATGGCGACGCAATCCGACACCTACACCCGTATCCTGGAGGCGGCACGCGATCTCATTTACGCGAGCAGCTATGCCGAGGTAGGGGTGCAGGCCATTTGCCAGAAGGCCCAGGTCAAAAAGGGCAGTTTCTACCACTTCTTCAAGAGTAAACAAGAACTTACAATTGCGGTGATCGATAACTTCTACGAGGGCTTCAAGGACAGCATCATCCGCGAGGCCTTCAGTGCCGCGCTGCCGCCCGAGGAGCGGTTCCAGAAACTGTTCGAGCTGACCATTGCCCGCCAGGAGCAGATCCATCAGCAGACCGGCCATGTCCTCGGCTGTCCATTCGGCAACCTGGCCACCGAGATGGCGACCAGCGACGAGGTGATCCGCACCAAGATCGATGGCCTGTTTACCCGGCTGCAACGGTTGATCCGCGACACGCTGCAGGAGGCGGTGGAGCGGGGCGAGTTGGAGGACATCGATGTGGATGCCACCGCCGAAGCCATGTTTGCGTACTTCGAGGGTCTGATGATCCTCGCCAAGACCAGAAACGACCCGGGCGTACTGCGCAAGCTGCTGCCCGCCACCGCCCGTATCCGTATCCCCAAAACCCACTGACCCAGGGAGGCCGATCATGCACCGGACCAGGATCTGACTTCGCCCATTGCTTTACCGACCGGTCAACTATTTAAACCACAGGAGACAACAACATGCAGCAAACCGTATCCACATCAAACCACAAGCCGTTGCTGGTACCCAGGATCCCCGAGGGGGACGAGGCCATGGTCGACGGGATTCTCAAAAATATTGAAGACTACGTCGGCTATGTGCCTGACGGCCTGCGCCTCTACAGCATCAGCCCTCCGCTGCTGGAGAACCATGTGCGCAATATTGTTTACTTCAACATGGGTGGAACCACGCTGCCGCGTCCGCTGTGCACCATGATCCGTTATCTGGTGTCCTGGCATGCCGGCTGCAGTTTCTGCATCGACCTGAACGAGGCCTTTATGCTCGATATGGATTACTCGCTGGAGGAAGTGCGCGCCGCGCGTGACAACCCGGACGTAGCCCCGCTGGCGGAAAGGGAGCGGGTCTTGTTGAAGTTTGCCGTGCGCGCGGTCGACGACCCCGGAAGCATCAGTGAGGCCGACATGGAGGAAGTTCGCAATCACGGCTGGACGGATCGGGAGATCTTCGATGCCGTCGCTCAGGCCGCGGGCAACCGCTCGTTCAATATCATGCTGCGGACCTTCAAGGTCGAGCATCAGGGCGACCTGAGTTAACCGGCTGGATGTCGGTTAGATCTGAAGGGGGGCGGTCGGTGACAACTGAGAAAAATAGGTGTTGTCAGTTGTCATCGCCCCCTTTTTGGTCTACTTATTTTACTGAGGAAAATCCGTTCGAGAGGCGCAAGGACGTTGCCAGCGACAACGGGCAATCGTTGCGCTCGGTTGTGAATAAGGCGCCTTGTGCGGGGCCGAAATCCAGCTGGTGCCTTTCCTCGGGTCACTGCATCAGTGTAGAGTGACTGCGTGTGGCCGCGAAATGCTCGGGTTGTTGCTAGGGAACCTCTGATTTATTCGCCTTTCCTCGTCATTGCGAGCGTAGCGAAGCAATCTCATACAGCAGAATCAATCGGTTGGAGATTGCCACGGCGCTGCGCGCCTCGCAATGACGAATAAATCAGAGGGTTCTAAAGAGTTTGTTCTTGGCCCCTTGGCGCCCTGGCGGCTCAACTCATATCACCCGGCAAAGGACTGGTTCAGGTAATCCAGCACCAGCCCGGCGAACACCACCCCCCCGAACCAGTTGTTGTTGAGGAAGGCACGGAAGCAGCCATCGCGGTCGCGATTGCGGATCAGATACTGCTGGTACAGGGCCAGCGCCGCGGCCACCGCCAGGCCGAGATAGTAATACAGTCCCAGCTGCGCCATGCCGCCGATCAGCCCCAGTCCCAGCAACACCAGCAGCTGCAGCATACCGATGATCAGCCGGTCGGCCTCGCCGAACAGGATGGCGGTGGATTTCACCCCGATCTTCAGGTCATCGTCGCGGTCGACCATGGCGTACTGGGTGTCATAGACCGTGGCCCAGAGGATATTGACCAGGAACAGCAGCCAGACCAGCCGCGGCAGTTCGCCGGTCTGGGCAGCAAAGGCCATGGGGATGCCCCAGCCGAAGGCCGCGCCCAGCACCAGCTGCGGCAGGTGGGTGAAACGCTTGCTGAAGGGATAGATCGCCGCCAGCACCGCCCCCACGAAGGCCAGCTTGATGGTCAGCGGGTTCAGCTGCAGCACCAGGGCAAAGGCGATCAGGCACAGCACGGCGAACAACACCAGCGCCTCGCGCGGACTCACCCTGCCGCTGGCGATGGGCCGCTCGCGGGTGCGCTTCACATGGGGATCGAAGTCGCGATCGGCATAGTCGTTGATGACACAGCCGGCCGAGCGCATCAACACCACCCCGGCGACGAACACGGCCAGCACCTTCGGGTCGGGGAACCCCTCCGCGGCCAGCCACAGCGCCCACAGGGTCGGCCACAGCAGCAGCAGGGTGCCGATGGGCCGGTGCAGGCGGGCGAGCAGGTAGTACTGGTAGAAACGGTCAAACATTGAACAGGCTCTAGCACCGAGGAAAGACAAAGCATGCCACAACGCTCAGGCCGCGTTGAGCCGCGCAGGATGGGTGGAGGCGCCGTGCGCCGCAACCCATCGCCCGGCGCAGTGCTGATGGGTTGCGCTTCGCTCCACCCATCCTTGTATCTCTCCAGATGAGCTGCTTAGCTATCAGTTCATCGCCCGGTGGGGTTGATCTGGCACCCATCCTGAGGCCTTGAGCCTGTGACGTAGATTCAGGCCCCCACCGATTCTCTTGAAACTGAATGGTATCGGAGTCCCTCCCTGAGGGGGAGTGAGGCTGAATGTACAAGGGGAGTGGAGAGAATGAAAGCGGTTATCGGCATTGACGTGAGCAAGCACAAACTCGATTGCCTGTGGCTGCGCGACAGCGAGACCCGCAAGGCCAAGGTCAAGGTTCACCCCAACACGCCGGCGGGCCACCGCCAGCTGCTGGCCTGGGTCGAGCACCAGACCGGCAGGTCGGTGCGCGAGTGCCGGTTCGTGCTGGAGGCCACGGGGGTCTACCACCAGCGCCTGGCCTATGCACTGCATGAGGCAGGGGCGGAGGTGGCCGTGCTCAACCCGGCCCAGGTGCGGGACTATGCCCGGGGCCTGGCGGTACGCACCAAGAACGACCGCAAGGATGCGATGGTGCTGGCGCTCTACGGGGCCAAGGAGACGGTGCGGCGCTGGCAGCCCGAGCCCGAGCCGGTGCGCCAGCTCAAGGGGCTGCTGGCGCGGCTCGAGGCGTTGGAGGCGGACATCCGGCGCGAGCACAATCGCCTGGAGAAGGCCCGGGTCGGCGGGAGCGCGGCGGCGGTCATCGAGTCCATCGAGAAGGTGCTGCGCCAACTCGAGCAGGAGAAGGCGCGGGTGGAGCGGCTGATCGATGAGCACATCGACAAGCACCCGCCGCTCAAGCACGACCAGCAGTTGCTGGAGACGATCCCGGGGGTCGGCAAGGTCCTGAGCCGCCACATGCTGAGCGTGTTCCGCGCCCGCGACTTCGACAACGCCGGGCAGATGGCCGCCTTCCTGGGGGTCGTACCGGTCGAGCATAGCTCCGGGACCAGTGTGCGCAAGCCGCCCCGGCTGTCCAAGGCGGGCAGCGCCAGGCTGCGGGCCAAGCTCTACCTGCCGGCCGTGGTGGCCGCACAGCACAACCCCACTGCCAGGGCGGTGTATGAGCGGCTACTCAAACGAGGCAAGGCCAAAATGGCGGCCATCGGCGCGGTCATGCGCAAGCTGGTGCACATCTGTTACGGGGTGCTCAAGCACCAGAAGGCTTACGCCCCACAAGCGGCCTGACGGGCGCTTGTGGGGGTAAGGGAGAGATGGTATCTACGTCTTCAGGCAGCGTTCCCATCGCTGCACGGCGCGGTAAATGATGGGTTACGGCGCAGTGCGTCTCCACCCATCCTATGTCTTCAGGCACTTCTCCCAGTAGGGCTCGCCGGCGAAGCGCTCGACCAGAAAGTCGACGAAGGCGCGTACCCGCTGCGACAGGTGGCGGGTCTGCGGGTAGACGGCGTAGGCGTGCACGCCCTGCCATTCATGGTCGATGAGCAGCGGCACCAGCTGGCCGGCCTCGATGGCCCGATAGCAGATGAACAGCGGTTGCAGCACGATGCCGTGGCCGTCCACTGCGGCCCGGTGCAGGAAGTCGCCGTTGTTGGCCTGCAGGGCCGCGCTGACCCGGACCTCGCCCGGGCGCCCCTGCGGATCGCGGTAGCGCCACAGGCCGGGGTCGGGCAGGTGGGTGTAGAGCAGGCAGCGGTGCAGTGCCAGCTCCTGCGGGCTGGCGGGGCTGCCGTGGGCCTGGATATAGGCCGGACTGGCCGCCAGGATGCTGCGGATGGGCGCAATGGGGCGGGCGATCAGGCTGGAGTCGGGCAGTTCGGCGATGCGGACGGCCACATCGAAGCTCTCCTGCAGGATGTCCACCTGGCGGTCATTGAAATCGAGGTCGAAACGGATTTCGGGGTGCATGCGGATGAAGTCACTGACCGCCGGGGTCAGATGCAGCAGCCCGAAGCTCAGGGGGGCGGCCACCCTCAGGCTGCCGGACAGGGCGCCGTGCTCGCTGGAGACGGCGAGTTCGGTCTCCTGCAGATCAGCCAGCAGGCGCACGGCGCGTTCGTACAGGCTGCGGCCGGTGTCGGTGAGGTCCATGCGCCGGGTGGTGCGGCGGAACAGCTGCACGCCCAGGTGCTGTTCCAGCTCGGTCAGGCGGCGGCTGACCGCGGACTTGGCCACCTGGCGGCGTTCGGCCGCGCCGCTGATGCTGCCGGCCTCGACCACGCGCACGAAGTTTTCCAGGGCCTCGAAACGATCCATAGAATTGTTCCTTATTCGAGAATAATTTATTCGTAATAGTAGTATTTATTCTGAATAATTCAACGGATAGGGTGGTCTCATGCCGCCCGGACAGGCCGGGCGCCCGCCGCAGGTAAACAGGAGGCAGCCAGCCATGAGTGACAAGACCAACGCACCCAATGTTCTCGCCGTCACCGCCAGCGCCCGTCAGCAGGGCTCGGTCAGCCGGGGGCTGATCAGGCATATGCTGGAGGCGCTGCGCGGGCAGTATCCCGATCTGCAGCTGCATGAGCGGGATGTGTCCGCGGGGCTGCCGGTGGTGAGCGGGGAGTGGGTCGAGGCCAGCCATACCCCGGCGGAACAGCGCGATGCCGCGCAACGCGCGGCGTTGGCGCAGTCGGATGCGCTGGTGCGGGAGCTGCAGGCCGCGGATGTGCTGGTGGTCGGCACGCCGATCTACAATTTCTCCATTCCCGCCAGCCTCAAGGCCTGGATCGATCAGGTGGCACGCGCCGGCCTGACCTTCCGTTACACCGGCTCCGGTCCGCAGGGGCTGCTGCGGGGCAAGCGGGCCTTCCTGCTGCTGGCCAGCGGCGGCACCCCGGTGGGCAGCGAGATCGATTTCGCCAGCGGCTATCTGCGGCATGTGCTGGGCTTTCTGGGCATCGACGATGTCACGGTCATCGCCGCCGATCGGATCATGCAGCAGCAGGATGAGGCGGTGGCGGCGGCGCAGCGGCGGATTGCGGAGACGGCCGCGGCGCTTCATGCGGCCGCCTGAGCCAGCGGCGCTGACACGGAGAGTGAGCCCGCCGGCGTCGCCGGGCCATCCCGGCATCGGCAGGAAGTATCGGCTATACAAGGAGAACAGCGATGACCTATCGCGAAGTCAGACAACTCATCCCGGCGCAGGAAATCACCGAAGGCGCGGGCGTGACCGTGCGCCGCACTCTGGGCACCCCGGCGCTGCGCAATCTGGATCCCTTTCTGCTGCTGGATCATTTCAGCAGCGACGACCCCGACGACTACATCGCCGGTTTTCCGGACCATCCGCACCGGGGCTTCGTTACCTTCACCTACATGCTGGACGGGCACATGCTGCACCGCGACAGCATGGGCAACCAGGGCGATCTGCAGGCCGGCGGCGCCCAGTGGATGAAGGCCGCCGGCGGGGTGATCCATTCGGAGATGCCGCAGCAGAGTGCCGGGCTGATGCGCGGCTTCCAGCTGTGGATCAATCTGCCGGCCAGCGACAAGCTGAGTGCGCCGGCCTACCAGGAATTCAGCGCGGCCGCCTTCCCGGTACACCGGGAGCCGGGGCTGGAGGTGAAGGTGCTGAGCGGCGAATACGCCGGCCTGCGCGGGCCGGTGGAGGATCCGCATACCCGGGTGCAGTACCTGGACGTGTCACTGGCGCCCGGCCAGCGCTTCGAGCATGATCTGCCGGCGACGCATAACGCCTTCCTGCATGTGTTCGAGGGAGCGGTCGAAGTGGCCGGCACCGGCCTGCCTGCGCACAGCCTGGCGGTACTGGGCCCGGGCGATCGGGTGGGCGTCACGGCCGGTGAGACGGGCGCGCGCCTGATCCTGGTGGCAGGTCGGCCGATCGGCGAACCCATTGCGCAGTACGGCCCCTTCGTCATGAACACGCAGGAGGAGATCCATCAGGCCATGCGCGATTATCGCGACGGGCGGCTGGTACAGCAGCGGGCGGATGTGACCGGTGACTGAACGAGTGGCGTTTGCGCTGAGCTGAAAAGACATCGGCCCCGGTGGGGAACCGGGGCCGATGCAGGAGGCGGGACGGGCCGTGCGGCCCGCTGTGTCAGGAACCGATGATGCCGCCGTCCCGGCGGGTGATCACCAGGGTGGCGTCGCGCGGTATGGTCACGCCGTCCGGCGTGGCATTGAGCACGGGGAAGTTGGTCTGGTTCGGGTTGCCGTTGCCCGGGTGCTGGATATTGACGAACAGGGTGCGCCGATCCGGAGTGACGGCAATCCCGGTCACTTCGCAGCCGGTGACGCCGGTGAACAGACGGCGCAGTTCGCCGGTGTTGATGTCGGCCACCAGCAGCTGGTTGTTCAGACCCTTCTTCTGACCGCCGTCGGTCTCGATGAACAGGCGGCCGTCCGGGTCGGCCCACAGACCGTCGGGATCGCTGAAGGTGTCCTCCCGGTCGTCGGCGTGGGTGTCCTCGGCGATCAGGAAGATATCCCAGGCGAAGCTGGTGCCGGCAAAGCCGGAGATCTCGCTCCAGCGGATGATGTGGCCGTCCGGGTTCGGGGCCAGCGGGTTCGGGCCGTCGGCGACACTGCGCCGGCTGTTGTTGGTCAGCGCGCAGTAGACCTTGTCGTCGGCGCCGACCGTGACCCATTCCGGGCGGTCCATCGGGGTGGCACCGACGATGTCGGCGGCGATGCGGGTATTGACCAGCAGTTCGCCCATGTCGGCGAAGCGGGCGGCCAGGGCCGGGACGTTCATGCTCAATTCCAGCCATTCGCCGCTGCCGTCATCGCTGAACCGGGCCACGTACAGGGTGCCGTGATCCAGCGGGCTCTCGCCGCGTGCGCGCATGGCACGCCAGTTGTCGGCGGAGACGAACTTGTAGATGTAGTCGAAGCGCTGGTCGTCGCCGGAGTAGACCACCACACGGCCATAGTCATCGACATGCACCGTCGCACCTTCGTGCTTGGTACGGCCCAGGGCGGTACGCTTGACCGGGGTCCGGGTCGGATCGAAGGGGTCGATCTCGACGATCCAGCCGAAACGGTTCTCCTCGTTGCGGTAGTCCGGGTCGGCCAGGTCGAAGCGCTTGTCGAACAGGTGCCAGCCATAGCCGAAGCCGGTGTTAATGAAGCCGTAGCGCTGCTGCGATTCGTTCGGCGTCCAGGCCGGGTCCTCGGTGCCGAAGTAGCCGTTGAAGTTCTCCTCGCAGGTCAGGTAGGTGCCCCAGGGGGTGTAGCCGTTGGCGCAGTTGTTGACGGTGCCGAGCGGGATGTTGCCGTTGGGGGTCTGCAGCAGCGGGTGGCCGGCCGCCGGGCCGCTGAAGTTCACCGGCGTGTTGACGTGGATGCGGCGCGAAAGCTTGCTCCGGACCGGCTGCCAGCGACCATGGCGGCCATGGTCTTTGCGGATCTCGACCACCGACACGCCATGGGCGTGCTGGGAGGCGCGCACGTCCTCCAGGCTTTCCGGCACCGGCTTGCCCAGTACGTGGTCGTTGCCGCCGAACTCGTGGTTCAGGCACAGCACGCCGTGGTTATTGCCCTGGCCGAAGGCCAGTGCACGGCCGCGCCAGGGGTTGTTTTCCCGGTCCTCGTCCCAGCCGAAGCGGCGGCCGTGCTCGTGGATCATGGGGAAGAACCACATGCCGTCATGGCCGATACCCAGCTGCACCGCCTGATCGGCTGCCGCGGGCGGCCAGCTGTAGGCCGGGCCGCCGGGTTCCAGCGGATCGCCCCAGGGCAGGATGATGTCGTACTGGTAATCCGGGGAGATGCCGGGAGTGGGGCCGCTGCCGTCGGCAATGGCGACCGGGGTGAAGTTGATCAGACCGCGATTGCGGGGATTGCGATGCCAGGGGCCACGGCCCTGATCGTCACGGCCGAAGGCCTGGGCCACCGCAGGTCCGGCGAAGAAACCGGTCGCGGCCACGGCCAGGCTGCCCTTGAGCACCTGACGGCGGTGCAAACGGGTTTCCAGGATGTCTGCGAAGGGACGGTTGCCCGAGTTGTTGCTGCTGTTGTCGTCATGATCGTTCACGGTTGTTGCCTCCTGATCAGGCAGTTTGAGGGGTACCGTGAAGCTAGCAGGCACATGTTGCCGCGAAGTGAAGTTTGTGTGATGCCGATATGTCAGGCAATGAAAAAGGCCCCTGAAAAGGGGCCTTGGTGTTGCTGCCGGTTTGTCCCGGGTCGGCTCAGGCCGTCTTGAGGTTGGCGTCGCCCGCCATGGCCTCGGCGCGGTCGGTCTTCTCCCAGGTGAACTCCGGCTCCTCGCGGCCGAAGTGGCCGTTGGAGGCGGTCTTGCGGTAGATCGGGCGCAGCAGGTCCAGCATCTGCACGATGCCCTTCGGCCGCAGGTCGAAGTGGGCGCGGATCAGGGCCTCGATCTTGGACTCCTCGATCTTGGCGGTGCCGAAGGTCTCGACGTGGATGGAGACCGGCTTGGCGATGCCGATGGCATAGGCCACCTGCACCTCGCACTTGTCGGCCAGGCCCGCGGCGACCACGTTCTTGGCCACGTAGCGCGCGGCATAGGCGGCGGAGCGGTCGACCTTTGTCGGATCCTTGCCGGAGAAGGCGCCGCCGCCGTGACGGCCGACGCCGCCGTAGGTGTCGACGATGATCTTGCGCCCGGTCAGACCGCAGTCACCGACCGGGCCGCCGATGACGAAGCGACCGGTGGGGTTGATGAAGTACTCGGTCTTGTCGGAGATCATGCTGCTCGGGATGATCGGCTTGATGATCTCCTCCATCACGGCCTCCTTCAGCTGATCGTAGCTGATATCCTCGGCGTGCTGGGTGGACAGGACCACGGCGTCGATCAGCTTGGGCTCGTTGCCCTCGTAGCGCACGGAGACCTGCGATTTGCAGTCCGGACGCAGCCACGGCAGGGTGCCGTCCTTGCGCACCTTGGTCTGCTGCTGGGTCAGTTTGTGCGCATACTGGATGGGCATGGGCATCAGTTCCCTGGTCTCATTGGTGGCATAGCCGTACATGAGGCCCTGGTCGCCGGCGCCCTGGTCCAGGTCGAGGCCGGTACCTTCGTCCACGCCCTGCGCGATGTCGGGGGACTGCTTGTCCAGCGCGACCAGCACGGCGCAGTTCTTGCCGTCGAAGCCCATGGCGCCGTCGTTGTAGCCGATGTCGAGGATGGTCTCGCGCACCACGTCGGTGTAGTCGACCACGGCCTTGCTGGTGATCTCGCCGGAGATGATCGCCATGCCGGTGTTGACCATGGTCTCGCAGGCCACGCGGGACAGCGGATCCTGCGCAAGCAGGGCGTCGAGAATGGCGTCAGATACGTTGTCGGCCACCTTGTCCGGGTGACCCTCGCCTACCGATTCGGAAGACACGATATATTCGCGTGCCATGTAAACCTCCTGATGGGTTTTTTGGACAACCGCCTCGTGCGGTCGAGTTAATGAAAAAGTTTGCCGTAGCCGCCTGCCGTGGGGTTTCCGTAGGTCGGGTTAGCCGTAAGGCGTAACCCGACAGCTACCGCGGACTTTCGTCGGGTTACGCCCTGCGGACTAACCCGACCTACGCCTGCAGTTGCCACGGCGTCCGGATATCTCAGTCCGCGGTCTTGCGGAAATGCAGGATGCCCCAGCTCAGGTAGCCCTTGTTGCCGGCATCGACCCAGTGCCCCAGGCCGGTGATCATGCGATCAATGTACTCCTCGGAGACCCTGTTCACCAGATCCTCGCGGTTGCGGGTCAGTTCCTCGCGCACACGGCCGTAATGGACGGGCAGGCGCTCGGTCAGATCCTCGATCTCGATCTCCTTGAGGCCATTGCGGGCGGCCTGCTCGCGGTAGAAGCCGATCGAGCCCAGGCTGCTGAGGTGGATGCGGTCATAGACCGGCTGCAGCACATCCTCGGGGCAGTCGTCGGCCTGCATGGGATCGGTGAAGATGAGTTCGCCGCCCGGCTTGAGCACGCGCGCGGCCTCCGAGATCACCTTGTCGCGATGGCCGCTGTGCAGGAAGGAATCCTGTGACCAGACCACGTCGAAGGTATCGCTGTCGTAAGGCAGGTTCTCGAAGTTGCCGTCGACCACCTCGATCAGGTGATCCAGGCCCTGCTCCCTGTTCATCTGCCGGTCGCGTTCGTTCTCCTTCTCGCTGAGATTGAGTGCGACCACCTTGCAGCCGTAGGTCCTGGCCAGGTAGCGGGCAGCACCGCCGTAGCCGGCGCCGACGTCCAGGACGTAGCTGTCCGGCCCCAGGTTGTCGAGCTTGGATGCGATGCGCTCCACGGTGCGGCGGCTGGCATCGGCAATGGGTTCCTGCTCGTCCTGGTACAGGCCGATATGGATGTCTTCACCGCCCCAGACGTGGAAGTAGAAGTTGTCGGCGTCGTCGCTGTTGTAGTAGCTGCGCGCCGTCTCCACGACCTCGGAATAGGATGGGGTGGTACTCATTCAGTATCCTCCTGCTGATGATATTTCTTCTCAGCGATATGGATGTAGAAGTCGGGTTCCTCCTCGCGGTAGGTTTCCTGGAAATCGCCGTAGGTGGTGACCTTCTGGAAGCCCACTTCCTTCATCAGGCGGCGCGTATAGTCCTTGCGCAGCGGGAACATGTTCAGATGATAGACGGACTTGTCGGGGAACTCGTAACGGAACCGGGCCAGTGAGTCGTCGACATATTCCGGCGAGGCGCTGACATTGTCGCCACAGTAGTAATAGTTATGCGTCGGCTGCACCTTGTGGTCCAGGATGGCGTCATAGTTGCGCTGATCCAGGATCAGGATGCCGTCGTGACGCAGGGTGGCGTAGAATTCGGCCAGGGCCTTGCGGCGGTCGTTCTCGTCATGCAGGTGGGTGAAGGAGTTACCCAGGCAGATGACCGCGTCGTAGAGGTCATGAACGTCACGGTTCAGCCAGCGCCAGTCGGCGTGGACCGTACGCAGGATGTGGCCGCGCTTGCGGGCATTCTCGAATGCCTTGGCCAGCATTTCCGGACTGCCGTCCGCGCTGGTCACCTCGAAACCGGCCTTCATCAGCTGCACGGAGTGAAAGCCCGTGCCTGAGGCCACGTCGAGGATCTTCTTGGCGCCGCGTTCCTTGAGGGCCTGGATGAAGAAGTCGCCTTCGCTGTTGGCGCGGCCGTCCCAGTCGATCAGTTCGTCCCACTTGTCGACGAAGCCATGGACATACTCGTCCTTGTACTGGTCGGTGTCGCGGACCTTGAGGGGGTCGTCGCCATAATTCTGCTGGGCAGTTTTTTGCACAGTATTTCCTCCCGTTGCGGTGCCAAACGGTCCTACGGGCGATCTCGTGCAAAGCGGGTAGTTACGCTTAACTTCTGGTATTTCACCTTCCGCCGGGATGGTTTGGCACCAGTTGTCGTTTATCGCGAACAGGACGCCTTGGTCCTGATAGTGATTCAAGGTCGCGGGCCCGATGGCCCGCCGAAAAAACACGATGACGGAAGAGTTACACCGTTGCCCGCTTAAGGGCAGAGACAGTCGCGTTCCCGTGTCCCGGAGGGACGACAACGCTGACCCGTGATGTACAGTCTGCATATCTTACAGATTTCCGAGTGAATTTTCACCCCCGATTCCGGTTTGATTCCCTGTGGGGTGCAGAAATGTGCGGGAAAAACAGGTATTTTTTCAAGTATTACAAGTGTCTTGGATGATTGTGAAATATAATCACAGAGTATGCAGGGAATAATGCCCGGTGCGTGGCGGCGGGGCTGTTGTGTGCGGCCTGCCGCGGCATATTCGGCAGCGGGCGTGCATAATCAGCGCAATGCATGAATGGCGTTCAACAATCTTAATGGTGTTATAAATCAATGTTAGATGTCATACGGGGTAATCTGTTGTGCAAGTGTCTGGGTGGGGCTGCCTGCCTGCTGCTGTCGGCCTGCGCCTGGGTCGAGCCCACCCCCGCGGGAGCGCAGGTACAGGTGGTGACGGCCGAGGCGGTGACCGACTGCCTGCGGCTCGGTACCACCCGGGTGTCGGTGCTGGACCGGCTGGCGGGGATCCCGCGCAGCTACCGCAGGCTGGAGCAGGAACTGGATACCCTGGCGCGAAACAGCGCGGCGCGCATGGACGGCGACCGGGTGGTTGCGGAGAGCGAAATCGTCGAGGGTGAACGTACCTATGCGGTCTATGACTGCCGCCGTCCGGCACAGCAGCGGGCCGGTGAGACGGGGGCGGAGGTCTTTCCCCTGCGCTGAAACCGGCGTCACCCGATGCAATAAGCGATTGAGGAAAATGAGAAACTGTTATACCCTGCGGGCTCCTGGCAATACCGCTCAATGGTGGCTTGTGCCGGTCCCTCCGCAACGATAAGCTGTGAACCCCGTCAGGCCCGGAAGGGAGCAGCGGCAGCAGTGGACTCGGGTGCCGGAGTGTGGCGGGTACAGGCCGCCTCCTAATCACCCTGTATTATGTATCTCCCACGGCCGCGTGCGGCCCTGATCGTATTTTTCATGTAGCCAAATGTCCTATCAGGTCCTTGCCCGCAAATGGCGGCCGCGCAGCTTCGATGAACTGGTGGGGCAGGCCCATGTCCTGCGCGCCCTGGTCAACGCGCTGGACAATGACCGCCTGCACCACGCCTACCTGTTCACCGGGACCCGCGGCGTGGGCAAGACCACCCTGGCCCGTATCCTGGCCAAGTCCCTGAACTGCGAGACCGGTGTCGGCTCGCATCCCTGCGGTGAATGCTCGGCCTGCCGCGAGATCGACGAGGGGCGCTTCGTCGATCTGATCGAGGTCGATGCCGCCTCCCGCACCAAGGTCGACGAGACCCGCGAGCTGCTGGAGAACGTCCAGTACGCCCCCACCCGCGGGCGTTACAAGGTGTACCTCATCGACGAGGTGCACATGTTCTCCAACCACAGCTTCAACGCCCTGCTCAAGACCCTGGAGGAGCCGCCGCCGCACGTGAAGTTCCTGCTGGCGACCACCGACCCGCAGAAGCTGCCGGTGACCATCCTGTCGCGTTGCCTGCAGTTCAACCTCAAGCGCCTGCCGCCGGAGCAGATCCGCGACTACCTGGAACAGATCCTGGAGCGCGAGGGCATCAAGGCCGAGCCGGGCGCCCTGCGCGAACTGGCCCGCGCCGCCGACGGCAGCATGCGCGACGGTCTGAGCCTGCTGGACCAGGCCATCGCCTACGGCGGCGGCGAGGTGAGGGAGGCCGAGGTGCGCACCATGCTCGGCACCATCGAGCGCGAGTTCGTCTACGATCTGGTGCGGGCGCTCGCCGCCGGGGACGGCAGGGCGCTGCTGGCGCGGGTGGGCGATGCCGCCGAACGCAGCACCGATTTCGCTGCGCTGCTGGCCGAGCTGCTGTCGGTGCTGCAGCGCATTGCCGTTCATCAGGCGCTGCCCGGGGAGGGGCTGGACGAATATGCCGATGCCTCCGAGGCGATCGCCGAGCTGGCTGCGGCCCTGAGTCCCGAGGATGTCCAGCTCTATTATCAGATCGGTCTGATCGGTCGCCGCGACCTGCCGCTGGCGCCGGATCCGCGCGGCGGACTGGAGATGATCCTGCTGCGCATGCTCAGTTTCCGCCCGGCGGCGGCCGCGGAGACGCCGGCCGCTGCGGCCCCGGCCCGACCCGCGCGCCCGGGTACCAGCGGAGCGGCAGGCCAGGCGTCCGCGCCCGCAGCGCCGACCGCAGCGGTATCCGGGAGCGGGACGGCTCAGCCGGTCAGCGACGACTGGCCCGGCCTGATCGCCGCCATGGGCCTGCGCGGCCTGGCCGGACAGCTGGCGGAGAACTGTACCCTGGTCAGTTGCGGGGACAACCGGGTGCAGCTGCACCTGGACCCGGCCCACCAGCACCTGCTGACCCCGGCGCTGCAGGCCAAGCTGGCCGAGGCCCTGAACCGCTGCCTGGGGCGTGAGGTGCGGCTGGAGATCGACAGCGGCAGCGGGACGCCGCCGCCGGCCGAGACCCCGGCCCAGCAGCAGGCCCGGCGCAGCCAGGAGCGCCAGCAGGCTGCCGAGAGCGCCATTGCCGGGGACGAGACCGTCCGCGCCCTGCAGGACACCTTCAACGCCAGGGTGCAGCCCGACAGCATCCGGCCCCTGGACGATGCATGAACTATTGCTTGTTTCAGAATAGCCTGGATGGCTTTGACAGGCGATTGAAAAACCTCACGACTGCATCAAGACAGTTCCCTCTCCCCCCGCGTGCGGGGGAGAGGGCCAGGGTGAGGGGGTAAATCAGGCCGTTGTCCCCCTCACCCCTACCCCTCTCCCTCGAGGGAGCACCCACAGGGCATAAAAGGGGAGAAGCGTTTATCAACCGCCAGTCAGAGCGGGCGGGAAGTTGTGACAATTATGCGATGATTAATATGTGTTGAGAGGAAACGCAATGAAAGGCGGACTAGGCAACATCATGAAGCAGGCCCAGCAGATGCAGGCCAACATGCAGAAGGCTCAGGAGGAACTGGCCAACGTGGAAGTCACCGGCCAGGCCGGCGGCGGCATGGTCACAGTGGTGATGACCTGCCGCAACGAGGTGCGCCGGGTCAACATCGACGACAGCCTGATCGGCGATGACAAGGAGATGCTGGAGGACCTGATCACCGCGGCCATGAACGATGCCGTACACAAGGCCGAGGCGACGACCCAGGAGAAGATGTCCGGCCTGACCGCCGGCATGGGCCTGCCGCCGGGCTTCAAGATGCCGTTCTGAGCGACTGAGTCAGTGGCATTATCTCCGGCGATTCAACGCCTGGTCGAGGCGCTGCGCTGCCTGCCCGGCGTGGGACCCAAGTCGGCCCAGCGCATGGCCTTCCACCTGCTGGAGCGCGATCGCGAGGGCGGCCGCCGGCTGGCCGCCGCGCTGATCGATGCCATCGACAAGGTCGGCCACTGTGAGCAGTGCCGCACCCTGACCGAGGAGCCGGTGTGCGGCATCTGCCGCAGCGACAGCCGCGACCGCAGCCAGCTGTGCGTGGTCGAGACCCCGGCCGACATCGTCGCCATGGAACAGGCCACCGATTTCCGCGGTCTGTATTTCGTCCTCATGGGCCACCTCTCGCCCCTGGACGGTATCGGGCCGGCCGATATCGGCCTGGACCGGCTGGCGGAGCGCCTGGCCCGGGGCGAGGTGGCCGAGATCATCCTCGCCACCAATCCCACGGTGGAAGGCGAGGCCACGGCCCAGTACATCGCCGATCTGGCCCGCAGCCACGGTATCCGGGCCACGCGCCTGGCCCATGGCATCCCGCTCGGGGGTGAACTAGAATACGTGGACGGCGGCACCCTGTCGCACGCCTTCAGCGGCCGCCGGGACCTCTGAATCTGCACCCTGTCACCCGAGGGAAGGTAACGTCACGGAATGGACGTCTCACGCTTACCCGTCATCGCCCATGGCGCGGGCCTGCCGACGCCGGCCGGCGGCCATGCCCAGCGCAGCCGCGGGCCAGAACCGGTGATCGAGGCCGCCGCCGTGCGCCGCCCGCGCGACGCCGCCGAACAGGTCATCCAGGGTGAACTGCTGGAACGCAGCCGCGGCGAGCGCCGCTACAGCCCCACCAGCGATTTCCTGCGCGCACGTCAGTACGAGGGCGGTGACGATACCGATACCGGCATGCGCAGCGGCGCCGGGGGTGGTTTCGCCGGCCGCCAGGCCGTCGGCGCCTACCTGGCCCACACCCGCGAACTCATCCAGCCCGACATCAATCGCGGCACCGCGGTCGATTATTTCATCTGACGTTGCGTGACATCAACGCAGAGTGCGCAAAGGCGCAGAGACGCAAAGGGTATGAGGAACTTGTGAGTACCCCGTCATTGCGAGGCGCGTAGCGCCGTGGCACAAGCGAGCTTGCGAGCGCAGAACGCCCGCAGGGCGGCCCCGAAGGGGTGAGCGCAGCGAATAATCTCCAGCCGACTGATTGCGCCGTACGAGATCGCTTCGCTGTTCCCATAGAATCCCTTCGGTCTTACTAATGAGAACGTAAGTCAGATGACACTCAGCCGTTGTGTGCTCACGCACGACAAGGCAGCGAAGCGCCGCTGTAGCACTCCTACAGCAAGCTTCGATAACGCAGGCGTACGTGAGCACACAACGGCATGTCCTTTTAAAAATCATACTGTTAGGGGCTTCAAGCCGCGTCCGCCTCGGCGTTGCGGCGCTTGGCAAGGGCTGGGCCATTTCCGGCGCACCGCGCCTTGATGCAGACGCGGCTTGAAGCCCTGAGTGTCATCTGACTTACGTTCTCATTAGTAATTGTGGGTATCCCCTCCGGAGCCGGGTATCGCCAAGAGGGAATATACTCAATGCCCTTCGCGCCTCTGCGCCTTTGCGCACTCTGCGTTATCCTCACCGCAGGTCGCAGTTATCAATGACGCCAAGAGGAGGAGAAAATCCCATGACCGACTGTCTGTTCTGCAAGATGGCCGCCGGCGAGATCCGGCCCGACACGGTGCTGGAGAACGACGATGTCATCGCCTTTCGCGACATCAATCCCCAGGCGCCGACCCATGTGCTGGTCATCCCCAGGCAGCACATCGCCACCCTCAACGATCTGCAGCCGGCGCAGGCCGAGCTGGTCGGGAAGATGTACCTGGCCGCCCAGGAGGTGGCGCGCATCGACGGCCTGGACCAGCGTGGCTATCGCACCGTGATGAACTGCCTGGAAGAGGCGGGGCAGTCGGTGTTCCACCTGCACCTGCACGTGCTCGGTGGCCGGCCGATGCAGTGGCCGCCGGGATGAGCTTTGCCATGCCTGGGTGACAGTAACGCAGAGAATGCAGAGACACTGAGGCGCAAAGGCAAATGAATCAATCACGTTGCTGCAGGTTGGGAAGAACAAAGCGAAACCCAACCTGCATTCGCTGCATTTGCCGACCCGGCTCGTAGCTCGTAGGCCGGGATAAGCGCAGCGTTCCCGGCATCGTTGGCTTCAATGCCGGAAACGGGCCGGACGGCCCTTATTCCGGCCTGTAGTCTAATATTCCCCCAGCCGTTCCTCCGCCGCTTCCAGCTGCGCGTAGAGCTTGCGGTAGCTCTCCAGCCGCCGGGCGCTGATCTCGCCGGCATCGACCGCCGCCTGCACGGCGCAGCCGGGTTCGTTCAGGTGTCGGCAGTTGTGGAAGCGACACCGGCCTGCGTAATCGCGGAATTCGCAAAAGCCCTGTGCCAGTTCGGCCTTGTCGATATGCCAGAGATGGAAGTCGCGCACTCCGGGTGAGTCGATCAACTCCCCGCCGCCCGGCAGATGATAGAGGGTGGTGTCAGAGGTGGTATGCCGGCCCTGGCCGCTGGCCTCGGACAACTCGCCGACGCGGATATCGTGTTCCGGCAGCAGGGCATTCACCAGCGAGGATTTGCCCACGCCCGACTGGCCGACCAGGATGCTGGTGTGGGTGGCAAGCAGCTCGATCAGCGGCTGCAGGGCACCGGGCTCGCGGGTATTCACCCGTACCACTGGCATACCCAGGGCGGCGAATTCCGCCAGCAGGGCATCGATATGCGTACGCGTGTCGGCAGTGAGTCGGTCTGTCTTGTTCAGCACCAGCACCGGCCGGGCGGGCATCAGTTCGGCGGCGATCAGGTAGCGGTCGATGAGGGCGGCAGTGGGCTCCGGCTCGGGGGCAATGACGATCAGCAGCTGGTCGACGTTGGCCGCCAGGGCCCGCGGCCGGCCGCGATGATCGGGGCGGGTGAGGACGCTCGCGCGTGGCAGCACCCGTTCGATCACGCCCTGGTTCTCGCCAGCCGGTGACCATTCCACCCGGTCGCCGCAGGCCAGATCGTGCACCCGCTTGCGCGCAGTACATTCGAGCCGCTCCCCGCTCGCGGTTTCCACCAGGGCGTTGCGGCCATGGTGCCGGATCACCCGGCCGTCGGCCTGCGCTGAGGATACGGAGCGGGGCTTCAGCGGGCTGCGGCGCGTCATCCTGTGGTTCCGCCCGTGCGCTGTCAGCTGTTGTCCGCTTCCAGCGCGTCCACCCGGGCGGCGCAGATGAAGTCATTCTCCGACAGACCGCCGACCGAATGGGTGGTGAAGTGCACCACGCAGCGGTTGTAGCTGACCTCCAGATCGGGGTGGTGATCCTCCCGGTTGGCGATCCAGGCCACGGCGTTGACGAAGGCGACGGTCTGGTAGAAATCCCTGAACCTGAAGCTGCGCACCAGCGCGGGGGTGTCGCGGTCCAGTTCCCAGTCGTCGTGCAGCTGGCTCAGCGTCCCGGCGGCCTGCTCCAGGGGCATGGCCGGGCTGCCCTTGGGCAGAGACTTGCAGTGCTGTTCCCTGAGCGGTGTGGCCATGGCCTGCCTCACTCGAAGCCGTAATGCGTTTGATTCAGGTACTGCACGACATTCTCGACGTCCTGGTCGAACCAGCGCAGGCCCAGGCTGGCATCGCAGCGCCTGACCTGCTTGTGCAGCGCCTCCAGCGAATTGACCCGGCGGTCCTCGCGGGTGTAGACGCCGCTGTCATGGCACTGCATGCAATGCTGGTCGTGCAGCTTTTTGCCGGCCTGGGCATCGGCCGCCGCGACAGGGCCGGCGCTCAGCAGGCCGAGGGTCAGAATGAGTGGGATCGGTCGTATGAACATGGCTATGCTCCTTCAGGCAGGCTGCCTGGCGTTGGCGTTCAGCTGTGCGACCCGCACCGGTGCGGGGGGGTGCGAGTCATAGAAGGTGGAATACAACGGGTCCGGCGTCAGGGTGCTGGCGTTTTCCCGGTACAGCTTGACCAGGGCCTGGACCAGATCCCCGGCACGCGTCTGGCTGGCGGCGTAGGCATCGGCCTCGAATTCGTGCTTGCGTGACAGGGCGTTCATCAGCGGCGACAGGAAGAAGCCGAACAGCGGGCTGACCAGCAGGAACAGGATCAGGCCCATGTGCAGCGACGGCTCGTTCACGCCCAGGCCATGGAAGAAGGCCGGCTGCTGGATGAGCCAGCCCAGTGCGGCCAGGCCGGCGAGGCTCAGCAGGGCCATGGAGACCAGCCGCTTGTGCACGTGCTTGTGTTTGAAGTGCCCCAGTTCGTGGGCCAGCACGGCCTCGACCTCGTCCGGGTCCAGCGACTTGAGCAGGGTGTCGAAGAAGACGATACGCTTGTTCTCGCCCAGACCGGTGAAGTAGGCGTTGCCGTGCCCGGAGCGCTTGGAGCCGTCCATGACGAAGATGCCGTTGCTGGTGAAGCCGCAGCGGCTCAGCAGCGACTCGATGCGCTGCCTGAGTTCATTGTCTTCCAGCGGGCTGAACTTGTTGAACAGCGGCGCGATGAAGGCCGGATAGGCCCATAGCATCAGCAGGGTAAAGCCCATCCATACAATCCAGACGTACAGCCACCAGAGGCTGCCCGAGGCCTGCATCAGCCACAGCACCACGGCGATCAGCGGCGTGCCCAGCAGCAGCAGGAGCAGGCCGTTCTTCAGCATGTCGCCGACGAAGGTCCGGAGATCGGTGCGGTTGAAGCCGAACCGCGCCTCCAGGCCGAAGGTGTGATAGAGCGAGAACGGCAGGTCCAGCAGGCTGGAGACGACGAACAGGCTGAGCATGACCGCCACGCCGGTCCACAACGGGCTCCACTCCAGCTGCGACCAGGCCCCGTTGAGCAGGGCCAGCCCGCCGCCCAGGGTCCAGCCCAGCAGGATCAGGTAGCCGTATGCGCCCTCGGCCAGTCCCAGCCGGGTCCTGGCCAGGGTGTAGTCGGCGGCCTTGTGGTGGGACTCGAGCGGGATGTGATCGCGAAAGGCCGCCGGCACCTGCCCGCGGTGATTGCGGATATAGCGCATGTGCCGCGCCGCCAGCCACCACTGGGTCAGGGCGGTGGCGAACAGCATAACGAGGAAGATGGCGGTGTAGAGATTCATGGCATGCCGCATGTTGGCTGGAAACTGACCCGGATTATACTCATCGCTTCCCGGGCCCGGCCAGCGCCGTCGGCCGGCAAAATCCGGACAAATAATCGTGTTTCATCTCCGGCGGTTGATGCTGGCCTTTGGGGAAGGCATTCGGTAGCATGGCCGGACACGCTCAGGCACAGGAAATCCCACGCAATATCATGGCCCAGGATCCCAACAATCTCATCTGGATCGATCTGGAAATGACCGGTCTGGACACCCAGAACGACCGGATCATCGAGATCGCCACCATCGTCACCGATGCCAACCTCAATCTGGTCGCCGAGGGCCCGGTACTGGCGGTGCACCAGGACGAGGCGTTGATGAAGGCCATGGATGACTGGAACCGCAAGACCCATGGCGAGTCCGGCCTGATCGAGCGGGTCAAGAACAGCCGCCTGGACGAACGGGCCGCCGAGCAGCAGACCCTGGAGTTCCTGCGCCAGCACGTGCCCCAGGGCAGATCGCCCATGTGCGGCAACAGCATCTGCCAGGACCGGCGCTTTCTCGCCCGCTGCATGCCCGAACTGGAGGCCTGGTTTCATTACCGCAACCTGGACGTGAGCACCCTCAAGGAGCTGGCGGCCCGCTGGGCGCCGGACCTGCTCTCCCGCTTCACCAAGAAGGCCACCCACCAGGCGCTGGACGACATCCGCGAGTCCATCGAGGAACTGCGCTTCTATCGCGAGCATTTCATCAAGTTGTAATTGTTTGCTTTTGTGCCGGGAACGCAGAGGGCGCAGAGGTTCAAAATGTAAATGCCTCTGAATAATTCGTCATTGCGAGCGAAGCGTTTTTGTCACCACCCCTGAAGAGTCAGCAGTTATTTCGGATGCCGCTTCGCCAGATGCAGCCAGGTCTTGAGCACGCTGTCGGGGTTGAGGGAGATGGTCTCGATGCCCTGCTCGATCAGCCAGGCGGCCAGATCGGGGTGGTCCGAGGGCCCCTGGCCGCAGATGCCGATATATTTTCCCTTGGCTCTGCATTTCTCGATTGCCATGGCGATCAAGGCCTTCACCGCCGGGTTGCGCTCATCGAAGCTCGCCGAGACCAGGCCGGAGTCGCGGTCCAGCCCCAGGGTGAGTTGGGTGAGGTCGTTGGAGCCGATGGAGAAACCGTCGAAATGCTCCAGAAACTCGTCGGCCAGCAGCGGGTTGGAGGGCAGTTCGCACATCATGATCAGGCGCAGCCCTTCGTCGCCGCGCTTCAGGCCGTTCTCCTCCAGTAGCGAGACCACCTGTTCCGCCTCCTGCAGCGTGCGCACGAAGGGAATCATGACATCGACATTGGTCAGGCCGATCGCCTTTCGCACCTTGTTCAACGCCCGGCATTCCAGTTCGAAGCAGGGCCGGAAGGCCTCGCTGATGTAGCGCGCCGCGCCGCGGAAGCCCAGCATGGGGTTTTCCTCCTCGGGTTCGTACTGCGCGCCGCCGAGCAGGTGGGCGTATTCATTGGACTTGAAGTCCGACATGCGCACGATCACCTTCTTCGGCCAGAAGGCGGCGGCGATGGTACTGATCCCCTCGGCCAGCTTGTCGACATAGAAGCTGATCGGGTCGGGATAGCCGGCGCTGAGCCGGTCGATCTGCTGTTTGATCTCGTCCGACTGGCTGGCGTATTCCAGTACCGCGCGTGGATGCACGGCGATGGACTTGTTGATGATGAACTCCAGCCGGGCCAGCCCGACGCCGTGATTGGGCAGGGCCTGGAAGTTGAAGGCCTGGTCGGGGTTGGCGACGTTCATCATGATCTTCACCGGCAGCTCCGGCAGGTTGTCCAGGTCGTGGGTGCTGCGTTCATAATCCAGCTTGCCGCGATAGACATAGCCGGTGTCGCCCTCGGCGCAGGAGACGGTTACCGCTTCGCCGTCAGATGCCGCCTCGGTGGCGTTGCCGCAACCGACCACCGCCGGGATGCCCAGTTCGCGGGCGATGATGGCGGCGTGACAGGTACGGCCGCCGCGGTTGGTGACGATGGCCGCGGCGCGTTTCATCACCGGCTCCCAGTCCGGGTCGGTCATGTCGGTGATCAGCACGTCGCCGGACTCCACCCGGTGCATGTCCTCGATGCGATCGACGATGCGGGCCGGCCCGTCGCCGATGCGCGCGCCGATGGCGCGGCCCTCGGCCAGGACCTCGCCGCGTTCATGCAGGCGATACTCCTCCAGCTGCAGGGCGTCGCCGCGGCTCTTTACGGTTTCGGGCCGGGCCTGGACGATGAAGATGCCGCCGTCGGCGCCGTCCTTCGCCCATTCGATGTCCATCGGGCGGCCGTAGTGATCCTCGATGGCGATGGCCTGGCGGCCGAGCTCGATCAGGTCGTCGTCGTTCAGCGCAAAGCGCAGCCGCTCGGCCTCGGGGACATCCACCGTTTCCACCGGTGTCTCCCCGGGGGCGGCGTCGCGGTAGATCATTTTGATGGCCTTCTCGCCGCGGATACGGCGGATGATGGCGGGTTTGCCCTCGCGCAGCAGCGGCTTGTGCAGATAGAACTCGTCCGGATTGACCGCGCCCTGGACCACGGTCTCGCCCAGCCCCCAGGCGGCGGTGACGAACACTGCGTCGCGAAACCCCGATTCGGTATCCAGCGTGAACATCACCCCCGAGGCGCCGATGTCGCTGCGCACCATGCGCTGGATGCCGGCCGACAGCGCCACCTGGTCATGCTCGAAGCCGTGGTGCTCGCGGTAGGTGATGGCACGGTCGTTGAACAGCGAGGCGAACACGCCCTTGACCGCGTGCAGCACCGCGTCGATCCCGGCGACATTGAGAAAGGTCTCCTGCTGACCGGCGAAGGAGGCGTTGGGCAGATCCTCGGCCGTGGCCGAGGAGCGCACCGCCACCGAGACGCGCTCGCCGTGGCGATGCTCCATATCGGCATAGGCGTCACGGATGGCGGTCTCCAGTTCGGCGGGGAAGGGCGTATCCATGATCCATTGCCGGATCTGACCGCCGGTGCGGCTCAGGGCCTGAACGTCCTCGATGTCGAGTTCGCGCAGCGCGGCATAGATACGCCGATCCAGTTCATCATGAGCGAGGAAGGTGCGGTAGGCGTCGGCAGTGGTGGCGAAGCCGCCCGGCACCTGCACGCCGGCCGCGGTCAACTCGCGCACCATCTCCCCGAGCGAAGCGTTCTTGCCGCCGACGCTGGGTACGTCATCGATGCTCAGATCCTCGAACCAGACAACCAGACTGTTCATTGTGTTTCCTGTTTGCGAATGGACTTGCGTGTGATTACAGGATGGGGTTTCATCGAGACTACCATGGCCCCGGGCGGGATAAAACATGAACACGACCTCGCGCTACCCGGTATTCCTGTTGTCCGATCACACCGGCATCACGGTGGAAAAACTCGCGCGCAGTCTGCTCTCCCAGTTCGCCGGCCTGGAGTTTGACATTCATAGCCTGCCCTTTACTGACAACGCCGATGCCGTCCGATCGGCGATAGAGCGCATCGACGCCAGTGCCCTGGCCAGCGGTGTCCCGCCACTGGTATTCGCCACGCTGATCGATGCGCCCCTGCGCGAGCAGCTGCACGGCTGTCGGGGCCAGGTATTCGACATCTATGCCACCCTGCTGGGGCCGGTGGCCGAGGCGCTGCATGCCGAGGCCACACCGCGCCGCGGCCAGACCCATGGCGGGGCCGATAATGGCTATCTCGACCGTATCGGCGCCCTGGAATTCGCGCTCGCCACCGACGATGGTGTGGCAGTCAAACGCTACCAGGATGCCGACGTGATACTGATCGGTCTGTCGCGCAGCGGCAAGACCCCGACCTCGCTCTATCTGGCACTGCAGTACGGCCTGCGTGCGGCCAACGACCCGTTGACCGAAGAGGATCTGGACAGTCCCCGCCTGCCGGAGCGCCTGCAGGCCTTTCGCCACAAGCTGGTCGCTCTGCGCATCGAGCCCGAGCGTCTGCACCGGGTGCGTGAGCAGCGCCGCCCCGACAGCCGCTACGCCTCACTGGAACAGTGCCGTTACGAGGTCCGGCAGTTCGAGTCGCTGCTGAGCGGACTGGATATCCCGGTGCTGGACAGCTCGCGCATGTCGATCGAGGAGCTGGCGGCGAGTGTGGTCAGGATAGTGAGGAGTGAGGAGTGAGGAGTGAGGAGTGAGGAGTGAGGAGTGAGGAGTGAGGAGTGAGGAGTGAGGGGGGGTGCCTGTATTCCCCTGAGTCATCCCGGCGTAAGCCGGGATCCAGTGACCGCAGGGGGTTATAGACCCCGGCCTTCGCCGGGGTGATGGAAAGGGTTGACGGTCTTCAACCTCATAACCCCCTCACTCCTCTCTGCCCCTCAGGTAATCACCGACGGCGCCTCCCGCCCGGTGTGTTTCCGGATGCCGGCCACCTCGTCGGCCAGGCGGATCAGTCCGGCCAGCGCGGCCTGGGCATCCTGGTGCTGCCTGTCGGGATCGGCCTCGTAGCGCTCCAGGTAGACGCGCAGGGTCGCGCCCTGGGTGCCGGTGCCGGACAGCCGGAACACCATGCGCGAGCCGTCGCTGAAGCCGATGCGCACGCCCTGCGCCTCGCTCACGCTGTGATCGATGGGGTCCTCGTAGCGGAAGTCGTCGGCATAGGCGACTTCGTAATCGCCCAGCTGCCGTCCCTGCAATCCGGGCAGGCGCTGCCTGAGTGCCTGCATCAGGGTGTTCGCGCCCTCACTGTCCACATCCTCGTAATCATGGCGGGAGTAGTAATTGCGGCCATAGATGGCCCAGTGATCATGCACCAGCTGTTCGACCGACTTGCCGGTGACCGCCAGCAGGTTGAGCCAGAACAGTACCGCCCACAGGCCGTCCTTCTCACGCACGTGCGCCGAGCCGGTGCCGAAGCTCTCCTCGCCGCACAGGGTGACCTCGCCGGCGTCCAGCAGGTTGCCGAAGAACTTCCAGCCGGTCGGGGTCTCGTAGCACTTGATGCCGAGCCCGGCGGCCACCCGGTCGGCGGCCTGGCTGGTCGGCATGGAGCGGGCCACGCCCTTGAGGCCATTGGCATAGCCGGGTACCAGGGTGGCATTGGCGGTGAGCACGGCCAGGCTGTCGCTGGGCGTGACGAAGAAGCGGCGGCCCAATATCATGTTGCGATCGCCGTCGCCGTCGGAGGCCGCGCCGAAGTCAGGGGCGTCGTCGGCGTAGAGGATATCCACCAGCTCGCGCGCATAGGTGAGGTTGGGGTCGGGATGGCCGCCGGCAAAATCCTCCTGCGGCACGGTGTGCATCAGGCTGCGGGTCGGGGCGCCCAGGCGCCGCACCAGGATCTCCTCGGCATAGGGACCGGTCACGGCATGCATGGCATCGAAGCGCAGGCTGAAATCGCCCTGCAGCAGGGTGCGGATGCGATCGAAGTCAAACAGTTCCTCCATCAGGCCGGCATAGTCTTCCACCGGATCGATGACATCCACCGTCATGCCTTCCAGTTCAGTGCTGCCGGTGCGGGACAGGTCGACATCCCCGGCCTCCACAATGCGATAGCGGTCGAGCGCGCGGCTGCGACTGAAAATGGCCTCGGTGATGCGTTCCGGCGCCGGGCCGCCATTGGCGGTGTTGTACTTGATGCCGAAATCGGCATCCGGGCCGGCCGGATTGTGACTGGCCGAGAGAATGATGCCGCCGAAGCAGTGATACTTGCGGATCACGCAGGAGGCGGCCGGTGTGGAGAGGATGCCGTCGCGCCCGACCAGGATGCGGCCCACGCCGTTGGCCGCAGCCATTTTCAGGATGATCTGGATGGCGGTGCGGTTGTAATAGCGTCCGTCGCCGCCGACTACCAGGGTCTGACCCTCGAGCCCGTCCAGGCTGTCGAAGATGGACTGGACGAAATTCTCCAGGTAATGCGGTTGCTGAAATACCCTGACCTTCCTGCGCAGGCCGGAGGTGCCGGGACGCTGATCGGGAAAGGGACGGGTGGGGATTTCCTGTATGGACATCTTGAAAGATCCCTGTGTGCGGCGAGGAGGATGCAATCGATATATTATGCGGTTTGTCCCGGCCACTTCAAAGCGGGACTGAAAGATATTGCATGGCGGCCGCTAGAGGTATAGCTTTCGGCTGGAATGCAAACGACTGTGGTATCCTGAAACCATGCTGGTTACTGATCACAAGACCCGGTTGCACGGTCGCCAGAACGACCTGAGTGACCTGATGGCGATCTACGAGTGCAACTATATCCGCCTGCGGCAGCTGCTGCGGGAGGCGGACGCCTATGCGCTGGATACCCCCTATGTCTCGCAGGCGGCGCGGGCGCTTGACCTGCATCTGCACCTGCATGAACGCAGCCGTTACACCACCACCCTGTCACTGACCTACCTGTTCCAGGACGCCCTGGGTGAATTCCCCGCACCGGACATCCGGGTGCGCCTGTATCACGATGCCCGCCTGGCCGAGGTCATCGCCTGCGGCCGCCGGCGCGGGCGGCGGGACGCCGTCTATGACCGGATGCGCAACCGCTACAGCCTGGACCGCAAGTGGCACATGAACCGCTTCCTGCAGAAATGGCTCGGCTACTGCCTGCGCCAGGGACACCGCTTCACGCCGCCCGGGGAGGCCGGCGTGGCGCTGCCGGACTGGGAAAGCCTGGCCGGCGGCCCGCCCCGCTGACCGCACCCTTCCGCGCCTTTATTCCACTGTGTTGTTTTCGCTGAGATAACCGCCGTCGTGGGCCGGTTCGGCCGGCAGCATCCCGGGAAAAACCCTGCACGCCTTATAGTTGACTGATTTGCTCAGGATTAGTATAAAGCCTTACTAATCATGTAAGGATTTGCAGGTACACCTCATGCGACTTTCAACCAAGGGCCGTTATGCGGTCACCGCAATGATGGATCTGGCGGTGCACCAGGACACCGGGCCGGTCACGCTGGCGGACATCTCGCGCTGTCAGGGCATCTCCCTGTCCTACCTGGAACAGCTGTTTGCCAAGCTGCGCCGCCAGGGTCTGGTCAAGGGTGTACGCGGACCGGGCGGCGGCTATCGTCTGGCCAAGCCCCCGCGCGACATCTCGGTGGCCGACATCATCCTGGCCGTCGACGAGAAGGTCGACACCACTCTGTGCGAGGGACAGGAGAACTGCCAGGGCGGCAAGCGCTGCCTGACCCATGAGTTGTGGAACAACCTTTCACAGCAGATCTACGACTACCTTGCCCAGATCAACCTGGAGGAATTCCTCTCCCGTCCCTCGGTGCGCGAGGTGATCGAGCGCCAGGGCGAGGGCGGACAGCACAGGCACGAGCACGAAGTCCGGCGCTTTACCCTGGCCTGAGCGCTTGCCCGGGCAACGCCTTCAGTCCGCAGTGGCGGGTTTTTCCCATACCAGGATACGGTTGTTCTCCGGCATCTCGTAGTCCTCGGCCGGCCTGAGTCCCGCCTGTTCCGCCAGGGCGTTGAGATCGTCCACATCGCGGATGCCGCTTTCCGGATCGCGTTCCTTCAACCACTGATCGAAGCGTTCGTTGCTCGGGCTGGTGTAGGTGCCGTGATAGTTGAACGGGCCGTACAGGCAGAAGCGGCCGCCCGGCTTGAGGATGCGGCCGATGCCGCGGAACATGGCCTCCACTTCGTGCCAGTGCATGATGTGCACGGTATTGGCACTGAACACGCCGTCGAAGCTCTGCCCCGGCCAGGCATCGGTGGCCACGTCCAGGGCGATGGGCGGGACCACGTTCTCCAGATCCGCTTCTTCCAGCCATTGCAGGATTCCCGCATGCATGTCGCGCACGTCGCTGGTGTGCCAGCGCAGGTGCGGCAGTTCAGTGCTGAAGAAGACTGCATGTTGACCGGTGCCGCTGCCGATCTCCAGCACGCTTTCAATGCCGGCGAATTCATGCTGCAGCACGGCCAGGATGGGCAGCTTGTTCTGCTCACTGGATTCGGCGAAGGGTTTGTTTGTCATCGTCAGAGCCTTTGTTCCAGCAGGTGGGTGATTTCGGCGTCGGTCAGGACCACCGGGTTGGTCTTCATGCTGCTGCCGCGGCTGTTGGCCACGATGCGCGGCAGGTCGCTCGGTTCCACGCCCAGTTCGCCGAGGTCCGGCAGATCCAGCTGCTCGGTCCAGTCATAGAGCAGCTGTACCAGTTTTTCCCAGGCCGCCTCGGGTTCGCGGATGCGCTGCTGGCACAGGATCTCGGCCAGGCGGGCGTACTTGGCCAGCGCCGGATTGTCGGGCTCGCGCTCGCGCATCACATCGATGTTGACCCGCGTCGCCTCGGCCACCAGGGTGCCGCACACCACGCCATGACCGATGGGGAAGAAGGCGCCCAGCGGCGAGGCCAGGCCGTGCACCGAGCCCAGCCCGGTCTGGGCCAGGGTGATGCCCGAGATCAGGGCGGCATAGGCCATGCGGGCGCGCGCCTCCAGGGCGCTGCTGCCGTGGTGGTACCAGTCCAGCAGACCGTCGCGCGCTGCCCGCAGTCCGGAGATGGCGAGTGCATCGGTGAAGGTGTTGGCCCGCAGCGAGACATAGGATTCGATCAGCTGGGTCAGGGCGTCCATGCCGTTGGCCGCGATCAGTTCCGGCGGGCAGCCGCTGAGCAGGTCGGGATCGACCACGGCGTATTCCGGCACCAGCTGCTCATCGCGGAAGGATTTCTTGAAGCCGGCCTCGCCCTGGCGGCTGAGCACGGCATTCTTGGTCGCCTCGCTGCCGGTGCCGGCGGTGGTCGGCACGGCAATGAAGGGCACGGCCGGTCCCGCGTAGGGCAGTTCCGGGCCGACGCCTTCCAGGTGGTCCAGCACCGAGTTCCCCACCCGCAGCAGCCCGGCGACGGCCTTGGCGGCATCCAGCACGCTGCCGCCGCCGATGCCGATGACCACGGCGAAATCCCCGTCACGGTATTTCGCCACGGCTGCGTCGACCAGTTCGGGTGAGGGTTCGCCGGCCACCTGGAACTGTTTCCAGTTCAGTCCCGCCTCCTTCAGCCCCGAATACAGGCCGGCGGCGTGAGGGGAGTCGGTGAAGGAGCGGGCACCTGTGATCAGCAGGGCACGACTGCCGTAGCGGGCGGCCAGCGCGGCTACCCGCTGCAGCCGGCCGCTGCCGAACTCGATGCGCGGCAGGCGGGCGAGGGAGAAGGGGGCGATCATGCCCCACCTCCGCCGCGCGGGAACAGCCCGTGCCAGGGGATGCCCTGGCGGGGTTCGGCCATCCAGTCGGCCACGGTATCGCGCCAGGCCTGGTAGTGCGCGGTGTCCTTGTGCGCCCGGGCCGCCCCGGCGTCGGTATAGGCCTCGTAGAGCAGGAAGCGGGTGGCGTCCTCGGGCGACTGCAGCACGTCGAAGCGCAGGTTGCCCGGCTCCTGGATCGAGGCCCGGTGATTGGCCTCGGTCGCGGCGATGAAATCCTCCACGTGTTCGGGCCGGACATGAACCTGGACCAGAGTGACGTGCATGGCAACCTCCTGTTGTTGATATGGTTTTTCTGAGCCGGTAGGGCCGGGGTTCAAGCCCTCGCGCTGGCGTCCGACACATTATGATAAGACGTTGCCCCCCTCCCGAGTCCATTATGGCAGATGATGCAATCCTGCAGGCCGACGCCCAGGTGTCCACGCCGGAGCCTGACGCGAAGAATCCGCGCAACCTGACCGAATGGGTCGATGTGCTCAGTCAGCAGGGCATGCCCATTTTCACCCATACCCTGCGTTCGATCTCGGGGATGGCGGCCGACCGTCAGAGTTCGGCCTCGGAGCTGGCCAACGTGATCCTGCAGGATGCGGCCATGACCGCCAAGCTGCTGCGCATCGCCAACAGTCCCTACTACAACACCCAGGCCAAGAGCATCAGCACCGTCTCGCGCGCGGTGGTGCTGCTGGGCTTCGATGCCGTGCGCGGCCTGGCGCTGTCCATCGCGGTGGTGGAGTCGGCCGCCAGGGGGGCGAACAAGGCGCGTCTGGCGGCGGACATGGCGCGCGCCTTCCATGCCGCGGTGCAGGCGCGTGCCTTCGCGCAGCAGCGGCGCGACCGCTCCCCCGAGGAGGTGTTCATCGCCACCCTGCTGTTC
>PABG01000056.1 GCA_002699185.1 Gammaproteobacteria bacterium
TCTCCCCCGCAGGGGGAGAGGGGACTGTTTATATACCGCCAGGGAGCATTCCAACAGCGTCTAGCGGAACAACTCCTTGTTGGCCGCCTTGGCGCGGGCATCCTGGCGGCTGACCAGTCCTTTCTGCACGATCTCCTGCAGGTTCTGATCCAGGGTCTGCATGCCGGTGGCCTGGCCGGTCTGGATGGCCGAGTACATCTGGGCAACCTTGTCCTCGCGGATCAGATTGCGAATGGCCGGGGTGCCGATCATGATCTCGTGCGCGGCGATACGTCCGCCGCCGGTCTTCTTGAGCAGCGTCTGGGAGATGACCGCGCGCAGCGACTCCGACAGCATGGAGCGCACCATGGATTTCTCCGCCGCCGGGAAGACATCGATGATGCGGTCGATGGTCTTGGCCGCGGAACTGGTATGCAGGGTACCGAACACCAGGTGGCCGGTCTCGGCGGCGGTCAGGGCCAGGCGGATGGTCTCGAGATCCCGCATCTCGCCCACCAGGATGATGTCCGGGTCCTCGCGCAGGGCCGAGCGCAGGGCCTCGGCAAAGCCCAGAGTGTCGCGATGGACCTCGCGCTGGTTGACCAGGCACTTCTTGGATTCGTGCACGAACTCGATCGGATCCTCGATGGTGAGGATGTGTTCGTAGCGGGTCTCGTTGACGTGATTCATCATCGCCGCCAGGGTGGTGGACTTGCCGGAACCGGTCGGACCGGTGACCAGCACGATGCCGCGCGGCTGATCGGCGATGTCCTTGAACACCGGCGGGCAGCCCAGGTCCTCCAGACTGAGGATCTTGGAGGGGATGGTACGGAACACCGCACCGGCGCCGCGGTTGTGGTTGAAGGCGTTGACGCGGAAACGCGCGAGGTTCGGGATCTCGAAAGAGAAGTCGGTCTCGAGGAATTCCTCGAAGTCCTTGCGCTGCTTGTCGTTCATGATGTCGTAGACCAGCGCATGCACCTCCTTGTGCTCCAGCGCCGGCACGTTGATGCGGCGGATGTCGCCGTCGACGCGGATCATGGGCGGCAGCCCGGCGGAGAGATGCAGGTCGGAGGCGTTGTTCTTGACCCCGAAGGCGAGCAGTTCTGCGATATCCATTCGTTTCCCCTGAACGATTATTTCCGGTCCCTGTTATAGCGTCACTTTACCCCAAGCCTTGATACAGGGGAATCCGGCCACGCGCGTGGCACCCGCCCCCCCGGCCGGGGGATAGTAGTCCCCGGTTTACCGAACGGGTCAGCCCGCAAGGCTCGATGTGACACTCCCACACGACCAGCAACTTTGTCAGCGCCGGCAGGAACTGCTCGACCGCATCGGCGAGTGGTGCGACCAGTATGGGCGTGCGCGTGAGTGTGTGCGGCTGCTGGCCGTCTCCAAGCAATTTCCCGCCGGGGATATCCAGACCCTGGCCGGCTGCGGCCAGCTCGCCTTCGGCGAGTCCTACCTCAAGGAGGCGGTCGAAAAGCTCGACACCCTCGCCGGACTGCATCTGGAGTGGCATTTCATCGGACCCATGCAGTCGAACAAGACCCGGCGCATCGCCGAGCGCTTTGCCTGGGTGCAGAGCCTGGACCGGCTGAAGATCGCCCAGCGCCTGGCCGAGCAGCGCCCGGCCGACCTGCCGCCGCTCAACATCTGCCTGCAGATCAACATCAGCGGCGAGACCAGCAAGTCCGGCGTCGAGCCCGCCGCCGCAGCGGAACTGGCCGCCGCCGTGGCTGAACTGCCGCGGCTGCGCCTGCGCGGCCTGATGGCCATACCGGCGCCGACCATCCAGTTCGGCGAACAGCGCCGGGGCTTCGCCCGCCTGCGCGAACTCTACGAGGACCTGACCGCGGCCGGCCATGCCCTGGACACCCTGTCCATGGGCATGAGCAACGACCTGGAGGCGGCCATCGCCGAGGGCAGCACCCTGGTGCGGGTCGGAACGGCCCTGTTCGGCCAGCGTCCGCCTCCTGCTGACACGCCGCCTTGATGACACAGGCACACAGCGGCGACAATCCGCATCAACAACCCGAGCAACAGGCCCTGATATGAACGAATCCCAGCTCTGCTTCATCGGCGCCGGCAACATGGCCCGCAGCCTGATCGGCGGGCTGCTGGCCGACGGCTTTCCCGCCGCCCGGATCCGCGCCAGCGACCCGGATGCCGGGCAACGTGAGGCGGTCGCCCGGCGCTTCGGCGTCCAGGTCTTCGCCGACAACGCCGAAGCGCTGGCCGGCGCCCATGTGCTGATCCTGGCGGTCAAGCCCCAGGGCCTGGCTGCCCTGGCCCGGGAACTGGCGCCGCAGCTGGATGCAGCCAACCCGCTGCTGATCTCCGTGGCCGCGGGTATCCGCGCCTCCGACCTGGACCGCTGGCTGGGCGGCAACCGCCCGCTGGTACGCTGCATGCCCAACACCCCGGCACTGGTGCAGAGCGGGGCGACGGCGCTGTATGCCACCGCCGCGGTCAACGACGCCCAACGCAACCTGGCCGAGTCCATTCTGCGCGCCGTGGGCCTGACCCTGTGGGTCGAGGACGAGGCCCAGATGGATGCGGTCACTGCCCTGTCCGGCAGCGGTCCGGCCTACTTCTTTCTGATGATCGAGGCCATGCAGCAGGCCGGCACCGACCTGGGACTTGCGGCCGACACCGCCCGTCTGCTGGCACTGCAGACCGCCTTCGGCGCGGCGAAAATGGCACTGGAATCCGAGGATCCGCCGGGGCGGCTGCGCGAACGCGTCACCTCCCCCGGCGGGACCACTGAACGGGCCCTGGCGGCACTGGAGGATGGCGGTTTCCGCGCACTCATCGCACGGGCCATGCAGGCCGCGCAGGCGCGCTCACGCGAACTGGCCGAACAACTGGGAGCGGACGCATGAACGGCGGCAATCTGCTGGGCGACACCCTGGGCTTCGTCATCCAGGTGCTGGTGGGCCTGTACGTGCTGGTACTGATGCTGCGCCTGCTGCTGGGCTGGCTGCGGGCGGATTTCTACAACCCCCTGAGCCAGTTCATCGTCAAGGTGACCAATCCGCCGGTGATCCCGCTGCGGCGCCTGCTGCCGCCGCTCGGACGCCTCGACACCGCCACCGTGGTGGTGATGCTGATCGTGCAGATGCTGGGCGTGGCGCTGGTGATGCTGGTCTCCGGCCACCCGGTACACCCCTACCCGTTGCTGGCACACAGCCTGATTGAATTGATTTCACTGGGTTTTTCGGTATTCATCTTCGCCATCCTGATCCAGGCCATCCTCAGCTGGGTCAACCCGGGCGGCTACAATCCGGCGCTCGCCATCCTCTACTCCCTCACCGAACCGGTGCTGCGGCCGCTGCGCGGCCTGATCCCGCCCATCTCGGGGATCGATCTCAGCCCGCTGTTCGCCATCCTCATCCTGGAGGTCGCCCGGCGCCTGGTGCTGGGGCTGCTCACCGCCCTCCTGTTTGCCTGAGGTGAATGCCCCCGCCTGGTACCGCTGGGACGGCGAGGACCTCATCCTGGAGGTGCATGTCCAGCCCGGCGCCCGCCGGGAGGAACTGGCCGGAGAGCATGGCGGGCGGCTCAAGGTACGGATCAAGGCTGCACCGATCGAAGGCAGGGCCAACCGCGGCCTGATCCGATTCCTGGCCGATCTGTTCGGCGTCGCTCCGCGCGATATCGAACTGCTGCGGGGCGAAACCGGCCGGGACAAGCGCCTGCGCATCCCCCGCCCGGCGCGACTGCCGCCGGAGGTCATCCGCCCCTGACTCCAGCAGCCGGCGTCTGCTTTCCCGCCATTCGCCTCAGACCCGTGACAGGGTTCACATCCCGGCCGGACTGCCGGACCGCCCTGCCTAAGCCCCTGTAAAGCGTCTCAAGATTCCTCTGCCGCGGTCGAAAGCCAGAATATAGGGAGTCGCGCCGCCGGCACGGCCGGTGGATTCTGTCTGGAGGAAAACACACAATGCAAAACGACGCGTTCAGTGGGCGACTGGAAGCCTATGCCAACTGGAAGTCCGAGGTGCTCGACACCCTGCAGGCCTTTCAGAAATGGCTCGATGAACACGAAATGGACGAGGGCGAGACCGATCTGCGCATCTTCGAGACCATGGAATCATTGCGCCAGGACCGGCTCAATCTGGCCTTCGTGGCCGAGTTCTCGCGCGGCAAGACCGAACTGATCAACGCCATCTTCTTCGCCGACTACGGCTGCCGGCTGCTGCCCTCGGACGCCGGGCGCACCACCATGTGCCCGAGCGAGTTGTTCTATGACCACAAGGCCGATTCGGCCTACCTGCGGCTGCTGCCCATTGAAACCCGGCGCGAGGAACGCGCCATCGCCGATTACAAGAACGCGCCCGAGCACTGGGTCACCCTGCCCCTGGATACGGATTCGCCCGAGCAGATGAGCGAGACCTTCCGCGAGGTGATCCGCACCAAGGCGGTCAAGCTGGAAACGGCGCGCGAACTCGGGCTGTACGACGAGACCCAGGACAGCCGCTTCAAGAAGACCGGCGAGTATCCCGAGCAGGTCGAGATCCCGATGTGGCGCCATGCCCTGATCAGTTTCCCGCACCCGCTGCTCAAGCAGGGCCTGGTCATCCTCGACACCCCGGGCCTGAACGCCCTGGGCAACGAACCGGAACTGACCGTGAGCATGCTGCCCTCGGCCCAGGCGGTATTGTTCGTGCTGGCGGCCGATACCGGCGTGACCAAGTCCGACCTGGAAATGTGGGAACATCACGTGCACAACCTGGGCAGCCAGCACAACAAGCACCTGGTGGTGGCCCTGAACAAGATCGACACCCTGTGGGACGACCTCAAGGACAATGCCAGCGTCGACCAGACCATCGCCACCCAGCGCCGCAAGGCCGCCGAACTGCTGCACGTCGACGAGCAGCAGGTCTTCCCGCTGTCGGCACTCAAGGGCCTGGCCGGCAAGATCCGCGACGAGGAGGAACTGCTCACCCGCAGCCGCCTGCCCGAGCTGGAGCATTTTCTTTCCGACGAGGTGCTGCCCAACAAGCTCAACGTGCTGCGCGAGCACATCCTGCACGAGATCGGCGGGCTGCAGAACGAAATGCATGACATCCTCGGCAGCCGTCTGGAGCAGACCCGCAAGGAATTGGAGAACCTCGGCTCGCTGCGCGGCAAGAACGCCGATGTCATCCAGCATCTGATGCAGAAATCACGCGAGGAGCAGTCGGCCTACATGCGCAACGTCGAGAGCTTCCAGTCCAGCCGCCGGGTGCTGCAGAGCCAGGCCAAAGAGATGCTGGACGCACTCAGCCTGGAATCCTTCGACAAGCTGATCGACAAGACCCGCAAGGAGATGACCGGGGCCTGGACCACGGCGGGGCTCAAGCGCGGCATGGAGGCCTTCTTCGAGGGTGCGCGTGACACCATGGACCAGGTGGCGCACTCGGCCGAGCAGACCCGCAACCTGATCCGCTCGACCTATCGCAAGTTCCACGAAGAGCACGGCCTGCCGTCGATGACGCCCAAGGTGTTCTCGGTCGACCAGTTCAACATGGACTTCCACAACCTGCTCAAGGAGGCCGAGGCCTTCCGCAACAGCCCCTCCATGGCCATGATCGAACAGAGCTTCGTCATCAAGAAATTCTTCGTCTCGCTGGTCAGCCAGGCCCGCAGCATCTTCTTCCGCGCCAACCAGGAAGCCAACGCCTGGCTGAAGGAAGTCATGAACCCGCTGGTACAGCAGATCAAGGACCACAAGCGGCTGATGGAGAAACGCCTGGAGACGCTGCGCCGGATCAACGAATCACGTGATACGCTGGAAGCCCGGATCAAGGAACTGGAAGCCGAGCAGACCGGGCTGGAGACGGACCTGCAGACCCTGGAACGGCTGCGCGAGGTGCTGCACCAGCCCCTGCCCGCCGGCGATGGCAATTCCGAACAGGCCCGGATTGCGGTCGGCTGAAGCTCGCCCGCACCACCCCCCTTCGGTCACGGCGCCAGCCTCTCCGGTCTGGCGCCGGATTTTTTTCCGGCGCATGTACGCTATACTCGGGAAAAGACCCATTCCAACAAGGAGGCAGTCCATGCGCCCGATGCTTCGTGTCACCACCGTCCTGTTCACCCTCGCCCTGCTGCTGGCCGCACCCGCGCGGGCAGAGAATATCCAGGACTTCGGCGATTATGTGGTGCACTACAATGCCCTGACCACGGACATGATCCCGCCCATGGTCGCCCGGGAAAACAACATCACCCGCTCCAAGAACCGGGCCATGCTCAACGTGGTGGTGCTGAAGAAGGTGCTGGGCGCCAGCGGCAAGCCCACCGCGGCCGAGGTCAGCGGCCGCTCCGTCGACCTGACCGGCAAGCAGAACACGATCGAGTTCCGCGAGGTACGCGAGACCAACGCCATCTACTACATTGCCGAGTTCGCCGTCAGCAATGAACAGCGCCTGACCTTCGACATCACCGTCACCCCCGAAGGCGAGAAGGAAGCGCTCGACGTGCGTTTCCGCAAACAGTTCTTCACCGACTGAGCATCTGTCTCTGCCCTGTCATTGCGAGCCGCGCCAGCGGTGTGGCAATCCCGTAACGACACCTGCAAGCCAGATGGAGATTACCGCGGCGCTTCGCACCCATAGAACCCCTCGGGGTTCATCATGGGCACCTCACCCTTCGGGTCCGGGCATCGCAATGACGGGCAAGGTTCAGACAAACTGCCACAGCGATCGCACGATCATCACCAGCCCGAAGGCCATCACCAGTGCACCGGCCGTCCGGCGCACCCACAGCTGGCGCAGCCACTGGCTCAGGCGTGCAGCAACCAGCCCCATCAGCAGCAGGTTGGGCAGCGTACCCAGACCGAAGCCGAGCATGAGCCACGCGCCCTGGGAGGCGCTGCCGGCGGACAGGGTCCAGATCAGCACGCTGTACACCAGGCCGCAGGGCAGCCAGCCCCAGATCAGCCCGAGCGCGAAGGCATGCCCGGCGCTGCTCACCGGCAGCAGCCGCCGGCCCAACGGCTCGATATGCCGCCACAGGCGTACACCCAGACCCTCGACCCGGGCCAGCCCCTGCCACCACCCGGCCAGATACAGTCCCATCAGGATCAGGAAGCCGCCGGCGAACAGCTGCAGCACCAGCTGCGCCTGACGCACATCCAGCAGGTGCATGGCCAGGGCGCTGATGCCGCCCATGGCTGCGCCGGCCGCCACATAGCTGAGGATGCGGCCGCCGTTGTAGGCCGTCAGGTAGGGCAGCTGCGCCAGCGGACGCTGACGGGTGGATTCCGGCAGACCGAAGCTCAGGGCGCCGACGATGCCGCCGCACATGCCGACACAGTGCACCCCGCCGAGCAGCCCGACCAGGAAGGCCGCCAGAAAATTCACCTCGCTCAGCATCCCTGCCCGCCCGGCAACGGCCAGTCATAGTCCATGATCAGGGGGGCGTGGTCGGAGAAACGCCTGGCCGTGTAGACCCGGGCACGCTGCACCCGATCCTTCAGACCGGGGGTGATCACCTGATAGTCGATGCGCCAGCCGACGTTCTTCTCCCAGGCCCGGCCGCGGTTGGACCACCAGGTGTAGACCTCGGGCCGCGGCTCGACGACCCGGTGGCCGTCGACGAAACCGGCCTCGCCGAACAGGCGGTCCAGCCAGGCGCGCTCCTCCGGCAGAAATCCCGAGTTCTTCTGGTTGCTGCGCCAGTTCTTCAGATCGATCGGCTTGTGGGCCATGTTCCAGTCGCCGCAGATGATGTATTCGCGGCGCCGCCGACGCAGGCTCCTGAGATAGGGCAGCAACCGGTCCAGCACCTCGAACTTGACCTGCTGGCGCGCCTCCGACGAGGTTCCGGACGGCAGGTACAGCGAGATGACGCTCAGGCGGCCGACCTGCACCTCGAGATAGCGGCCCTCGGCATCGAATTCCGGCCAGTCCAGGCCGATCTGCACCCGGTCCGGCTCGACCCGGCTGTAGATGGCCACGCCGCTGTAGCCCTTTTTCTCGGCGTCGTGGTAGAAGCAGTGGAAGGGGCGCGGACGGAAGCAGCGGTCACCCAGCTGATGCTCCTGGGCCCGCGTCTCCTGCAGGCAGACGAAATCTGCCCGCTGGCGCGCCAGCCACGGATACAGCCCCTTGCGCGCGGCGGCGCGGATACCGTTGGCATTGAGGGAAATGACTCGCAAGGCTGGTCTCTGTTGTGCACGCTGCCGGTGGTGGCGTGTATGATACCGGACCTGTTCCCGAATTCAGCCCCGGATAGCCCCATGCACGACTATCAGCACGAGTTTCTGCGCTTCGCCATCGACAACCAGGTCCTCAGGTTCGGCGAATTCACCCTCAAATCCGGCCGCAAGAGCCCCTATTTCTTCAATGCCGGGCTGTTCAACACCGGCGCCCTGCTGGCCCGGCTGGGACGCTTCTATGCACAGGCCGCGGTCACGGCGGGCGTGGCGTTCGACGTGCTGTTCGGGCCCGCCTACAAGGGCATCCCGCTGGCCGCGGCCACCGCCATCGCCCTGGCCGACCGGCACGGCCGCGACGTGCCGTACTGCTTCAACCGCAAGGAGGCCAAGGACCACGGCGAGGGCGGCAACCTGGTCGGCGCCCCGCTCGCGGGCCGGGTGCTGATCGTCGACGACGTCATCACCGCCGGCACCGCCGTGCGCGAGTCCTTCGACATCATCGCCGCCGCCGGCGCCGCCCCGTCCGGCATCCTGATCTCGCTCGACCGCCAGGAACGCGGCCGCGGCGAGCGCTCGGCCATCCAGGAGATCGAAGCCGAGCATGGCATTCCCGTAATCAGCATCGTCGCCCTGGACCAGCTCATCGATTTCCTGCGCGACCAGCCCGAACTGCAGGCGCACCTGCCCGCGGTGGAGGCGTATCGGGCGGAGTACGGGGTCTGAGAAAAAAGACTCACCACAAAGCCCACGAAGAACACAAAGAAAACACAAAAAAACTGATGCAGGCCGGGATAAGCGCAGCGTTCCCGGCAGTTGCTCACAGCCTCAGTGACAGCGAAGGATGATGCCGGAAACGGTTCTGACGGCCCTTATTCCGGCCTACAGGGCTTTGTGTCCTTCGTGACCTTTGTGGTTCAACTCATCCCTTCAGGATCAGCTGCAGCCCGACCAGGATGGTGATTACCTCGTAGACGCGCTTGATCCAGCGGTTGCCCTTGACGATGGACAGGTGCGCGCCGAGGTAGCCGCCGATGAGCGAGCCCAGGATCAGGGCCGGCAGCCAGGCCCAGTGGATGGTGCTGAGCAGCCCCAGGGTCAGCGCGCCGGCACCGTTCCAGAACACCCCGACCAGCACCAGGGTCAGCGCCACCGCGCGGCGGTAGTCCAGTCCGAACCAGCCCACCAGCCACAGGGTGACGAACAGCCCGGTGCCGGAGGTGAGCGAGCCGTTGAGCACCCCGATCAGGAACAGCCCCAGCCCACCCAGCAGCGGGCCGCTGCCGCTGCGATGGCGGGCTTCCAGCTGCAGGCCGAGTTGCGGCCGCAGCACGGAATACAGGCCCAGACCGATGGTGAGCAGGCCGAGGGCGATTTCGGCCAGACGGTCCTCCACCCGCAGGATCAGGTTGGCGCCCACCAGCACGCCGGGCAGACCGGCCAGCAGCATCATCAGGGCGAAACGCGGCTCCAGCCCGCCCTCTCTCAAGTGCCTTACCGTGGCGCCGATACCAAGAGCAACACTGGCGACCTTGTGCGTGGCCAGCGCGATCGCGAACGGCAGTCCGAGAAAGATCAGCACGGGCAGCTGGATCAGACCGGCGCCGCCGCCGGAGAAGGCGGAAAACAGGTTCGCGATCAGGGCGATCACGAACAGGATGATCTGGTCAGCCAACTCCACCGGGGCGCTCTTGAACCTGATTGCGGGCCGCGACGCGGACGACTAGGATGAATGCTCCCGGTCACATCCCGGGCAAGGGACAAGCGGCCGCACGCGGCCACCAACGGCAATTATCATACAAGGTAGTTTGGGATCATGCAGCGATTCACACCGACCCTCAATGGCCACTCCATCTCCGGATGGCTCCTGCTTGCCCTGATGCTCGCGCTGCTGCCGCTGCAGTCCGAATCCGCGCGCCTGTACAAGTGGGTCGATGAGCAGGGCAATGTGCATTACGGCGACAAGGTGCCGCCGGAGTACTCCAGGCAGGAGCGCAAGGTGCTCAACGACCAGGGCGTGCAGGTGGACACCCTGGAGGCGGCCAAGACACCCGAACAGATCGCCGAGGAACGCCGGCTGGAGGAGATCCGTCGCGAGGAGGAACGCAAGGCCGCCAGGCAGCGCGCTCACGACCGCATGCTGCTTTCGACCTTCACCACCGAGGACGACATGATCATGACCCGGGACGGCAAGATCGCCGCCATCGACAGCGTGATCCGCATCACGCGGGGTCGGATCGACAAGCTCGAACAGGAGATCGAGCAGGACACCCGCCGGGCGGCCAACCTTGAGCGCGCCGGCCGGGCCGTGCCGAAGGATCTGGATGAACGCATTGCAGGCAATCGCGAACGCATTCAGCGCTATGAAAACTTCATCGAATCCAAGCAGGCCGAACAGGAGGCCATCCGCCGCCAGTTCGAGGCCGACATCCGCCGCTTCCGCGAACTCAGGGCCATGCAGGACAAATCACCCGAGGAGGCGGTGAAGCGGCGGTGAAATATAGCCACTAAATCCACGAAACCCACTAAAGGTGTCATTATTGTCATTGCCAGGGCGCTACGCGTCAGGCAATGAACAAGCAGAAATTCTCGTGGGTTTAGTGGATTTCGTGGCGCATTGTATTACGCCCGGATCAGGGTACCGACACCCTCGTCGGTGAAGATCTCCACCAGCACCGCATGCTCCACCCGCCCGTCGATGATGTGGGCGGCGCGCACGCCGCCCTTGACCGCATCCAGGGCACAGCGGATCTTGGGCAGCATGCCGCCGTGGATGGTGCCGTCGGCGATCAGTTCGTCGACCTGGTGCGCCGTCAGGCCGGTGAGCAGCCGCTCCTGCTTGTCCAGCAGGCCGGCGGTGTTGGTCAGCAGGATCAGCTTCTCGGCCTTCAATACCTCGGCCACCTTGCCGGCGACCAGGTCGGCGTTGATGTTGTAGGAGTGCCCGTCCTCGCCCACGCCGATGGGGGCGATCACCGGGATGAAGTTGCCCGAGACCAGCATGTTCACCACCGAGGCGTCCACGCTGGCGACCTCGCCGACATGACCCAGATCGATGATCTCGGGTTCGTCCACATCGTCCCGGCCCCGCTCCAGGGTCAGTTTGCGGGCGCGGATCAGGTCACCGTCCTTGCCGGTCAGACCCACGGCCATGCCGCCGTGCTGGTTGATGAGGTTGACGATGTCCTTGTTGACCAGCCCCCCGAGCACCATCTCGACCACGTCCATGGTCTCGGCATCGGTCACCCGCATGCCCTGCACGAAGCGCGACTCCTTGCCGATGCGCTCCAGCAGCCGGCCGATCTGCGGCCCGCCGCCGTGCACCACCACCGGGTTGATGCCCACCAGCTTCATCATGACCACATCGCGGGCAAAGCCCTGCTTGAGCGTCTCCTCGGTCATGGCGTTGCCGCCGTACTTGATCACCACGGTCCTGCCGCGGAAACGCTGGATGTAGGGCATGGCCTCGCTGAGCACGCGGGCCACGTTGCGGGCTTTGTCGGCGGTGAGTGACACGGACGGCAGGACCTTATGCTGGATCGAATTGTAAGAAATACCGGTTAACCGTCATTGCGGGGCGTATAACGCCGCGGCAATCTCCAACCGGGCAGGACTGCATTATGAGATTGCCACGCTGCGCTCGCAATGACGAAAGCAATCAAACGGATCAGAACGGCAGCTGCAACCCCGGCTCGACCGCCAGCATGGCATTGCGGAACTGCTCCTGGATGCGCGACAGCGCCAGTTCGTCATCGGCCTCGAACCGCAGCACCAGGCAGGGCGTGGTATTGGAGGCGCGCACCAGTCCCCAGCCGTCGGCGAACTCCACCCGCAGGCCGTCGATGGTATAGAGTTCGCCGTCGGGGAAGCCGGCATTGGCCTGCAGCTGTTCCATGAAGGCCGCCGGGCGGCCTTCCTCCATGCACACGTTCAGCTCGGGCGTGCTGACACTCTGCGGCAGCACGGCGAACACTCCGCTGGTCTCGCGATGGTCGTTGGCCAGTACCTCCAGCAGGCGGGCGCCGGTGTAGAGGGCGTCGTCGAAGCCGTACCAACGCTCCTGGAAGAAGATATGGCCGCTCATCTCGCCAGCGAGCAGCGCCCCGGTCTCCTTCATGCGCGCCTTGATCAGCGAGTGGCCGGTCTTCCACATCTCGGGCACGCCGCCGAAATCGCGGATGATCCTGCCCAGATGCCGCGAGCACTTGACGTCGTAGATGATCTCGCCGCCGGGGTTGCGGCTGAGCACGTCCATGCCCAGCAGCATCATCAGCCGGTCGGGCCAGATGATGTTGCCCGCGGAATCGACCACGCCCAAGCGGTCACCGTCGCCGTCGAAGGCCAGACCCAGGTCGGCCTGGTTGTCGCGCACCGCCTGGATCAGGGCCTCGAGGTTCTCGGGCCGGCTGGGATCGGGATGATGATTGGGGAAGCTGCCGTCGACTTCGCAGTACAGCGGAATGACCTGGCAGCCGAGCGACTCGAACAGTGAGGGCGCGAACGCCCCGGCTGCGCCGTTGCCGCAGTCGACCACCACCTTGAGCGACTTGGCCAGCTGCACATCGGAGCGGATACGTTCCAGGTAGTCACCGGCGACATCGACCGCCTCCAGGCCGCCCCGACCGCTGGCATAGTCCTGCTGCTCGACCCGCCGGCGCAGGTCCTGGATGGCCTCGCCGGACAGGGTCTGGCCGGCGATGACCACCTTGAGCCCGTTGTACTCGCCCGGATTGTGGCTGCCGGTGACGACCACGCCGGAATTGCTGTCCAGGTAATGGGTGGCGAAGTAGACCAGCGGCGAAATGGCCTGGCCGATATCCTTGACGTCGATGCCGGTGGCACGCAGGCCGCGGATCAGGGCCTCGGCCAGTTCCGGACTGGAATCGCGGCCGTCGCGGCCGACCACGATGCTGCTCTCGCCCTGGGCCAGGGCCTGGGAGCCGATGGCGCGGCCGAGCTCATGCACCACGTCGGGACTGAGCGTTTCGCCGACGACGCCGCGGATATCGTAGGCGCGGAAGATGCTCGGATCGGCATTGACCCGGCTGACCTTGAGCGGCGCGGCGCCCAGCGCGCTGTCATCGAGCACGGTCAGATCGGGCGGCGCCTCCTCCTCCAGCTCGATCCCGCCCGTGGTGGGGGGGCTGCCGGCCATGGCCGCCGACATGCGCTCGATACCGGCGCTGCCGCGCAGGGCGCCTGACTCGGCGAGCGAGCGCAGTCCCTCGAGCAGAGGGTGGCTCTCCCGGGCATGCAGATCGTAATCGTTCTGCAGCCGCCCCTCACGGGCATCGCGCACGGCGCCCAGCAGGGTCACCTGATCCTGCTGCAGGGCCCTGCCATAGAGCCGCAGCAGCAGATAGAACACCAGGATCAGCACCAGGGCGCCGGCGCCGCCCAGCATCAGTACGCTGTTCCAGCTCGCGCCCGGGTCCACGGGCGGCGCCCAGTAGGCAACCTTCAGCCGGCTGCCCGCCACCGGCAACTCCACTGCGGGCGCCCCCTGGCGGAAGGCTTCCCGTCCCTGCCTGGCGATGACCAGGGGCTGGCCACCGTTGACCTGCTGCTGCACCTCGCCATAGCCCTGACCCAGGTGCGCCCCCTCCAGCGCCTGCTGCAGGGTCTGGACCGGGAAACCGAGCATGAGATGGCCGACAATGCGGCGCCCGTCGTCGTCCAGCACCCGTCGCACCAGATTCAGGTGCTGCCCCGGCTTGTTGAACAGGTGCACCTCGGCCGGCGGCGGCGTATCACGGGTCTCGGCCTGGCGCAGCAGGTCGAGCGCGGCGTAACTGATGGGCGGATTGGCCTCCAGGTCAACCGTCTCGACGCCGGGCGGCAGCAGATTGACGCCACTGGCCGCGGGAAACAGCTGACGGATGCGCGCCGCCTGCTCCCGCAGGGCAGCCGCATCCCCGGACTGCAGGGCATGCCTGAGGGCCGGATCCTGCGTCAGCGCATCCATTTCGGCCCCGCGTCCGCCGACAAAGGCGGCCAGACGGTCGGCGACATTGTCGGCCATCATGGCCACTTCCCGGTCCCGACTGGCCTCGATCTCACGGTCGGCCGTATGGCGCACATAAGCACTGATGCCGAGGATGATGACGGCACCGAGCAGGCCGGCAAACAGTCCCAGCTGCATCAGGCCGATCCGCCCGCCGCTGCGGCGCCGGCCGGCCTGCCTGTCACCACCCCGTTTCTTCGCCGGCTTGTCGGCCCCCTTGGCCCTGGACAGCTTGAATCCCATTATCGGCCCAACCTCATATCAGCTTTCTGTGTACAGCGGCCGTTATTGCCGGCCCGTATGCCCGAAACCGCCGGCTCCGCGCACGCTTGCGTCGAACTCGCTGACCCGCTCGAATTCCGCCCTCACCACCGGCACGAACACCATCTGCGCGATACGATCCCCCGGCTCGATGGTAAAAACGGCCTCCCCGCGGTTCCAGCAGGACACGAACACCTGCCCCTGGTAGTCCGAATCGATCAGTCCGACCAGATTGCCCAGCACGATGCCGTGTTTGTGGCCCAGACCGGAGCGCGGCAGCAGCACGGCGGCCAGATCGGTCTGCTCCATATGGATGGCGATCCCGGTCGGGATCAGCACGGTCTCGCCCGGGGCGACGGTGAGGGCCGCGTCCACGCAGGCGCGCAGGTCCATGCCGGCCGCACCGTCGGTGGCGTAATCGGGAAGCGGGAATTCATGTCCCAGACGTTCATCCAGAACCTTGAGCTGAACCTTTCTCTGCATGAGCGGCCTTTGTTGTGTTATCGGACGAAGCGTCGTGAAACCGTTGCGCGATAAATGCAATCAATTCCCGTGCCAGCTGCGGCTTGGACTGGCGCGGCAGTGATTCGGCACCCCCTTCCCAGTACAGGGTCAGGGCATTGTCCTCGGTATCGAAGCCCTGCCCCGGGCCCACCAGGTTGGCGGCGATCAGATCCAGCGATTTCTGCATCCGTTTGGCGCGCGCATTGGCCTCCAGATCCCGGGTCTCGGCAGCAAAGCCGACGGTGAAGGGCCGCGGTTCGCCCTGTGCCACCTCCGCCAGAATATCCGGATTGCGCACCAGATCCAGCGACAGGTTCGCATCCTGCTTTTTCAGTTTCTGCGCCGCCGCCTGCGCCGGGCGGTAGTCGGCCACGGCGGCCGCGCCGATGAAGATGTCGCAGCCGGGCAGCGCCGCCCGTACCGCCGCACGCATCTCCTCCGCGGTGTCCACCATCACCCGTTCTATGCCCGGCGGGCCGTCCAGCGCCACCGGCCCGCTGACCAGGGTCACCCGCGCACCCGCCTCGCGCGCCGCGGCGGCCACGGCATAGCCCATGCGGCCGGAGCTGCGGTTGCTGATGTAACGCACCGGATCGATGGCCTCGCGGGTCGGACCGGCCGTGACCAGCACCCGCAGCCCAGCCAGCCGGCCGGTCTCGAAACTGGCGGCCAGGTCGGCGATCAGATCCTGCGGCTCCCGCATCCGGCCCGGACCGGTCTCGCCGCAGGCCTGCTCGCCAGCCTCCGGCCCCAGCAACCGGGCACCGCGCCCGGCCAGCAGTTCGACATTGGCCCGGGTGGCCGGATGCGCCCACATGGCCTGGTTCATGGCCGGCGCCAGCAGCAGCGGCGCCCGGCTGGCCAGGCACAGGGTGGCGAGCAGATCATCGGCCCGGCCCTGGGCCAGCCGGGCGAGCAGATCGGCGCTGGCCGGCGCGACCAGCACGGCATCGGCCCAGCGCGCCAGTTCGATATGACCCATGCCGGCCTCGGCCTCAGCGTCGAACAATTCGGTGCGCACCGGCTGGCCCGACAGGGCCTGCAGTGTCAGCGGCGTGATGAAACGCTGGGCACCGGCGGTCATCACCACCCGCACCTCGGCTCCGGCCGCACGCAGTCCGCGCACCAGTTCGGCGCTCTTGTAGGCGGCGATGCCGCCGCTCACCCCAAGCAGGATGCGTTTTCCGATAAGGGATTGCATGACGGGAAGTTTATCAGAGGTTGCCCCATTCACCCACGCACCGGGGCCACGCCGCTGGTCCCGGCCCATGCCCCCGGCTATGATACGCCCGTTGAGACTGTCGACACGGAGGTTGACCATGACGATCCGGGACTGGCCGGTGGAAGAGCGGCCGCGCGAAAAACTGCTGTCCCAGGGGGCGGCGGCCCTGTCGGATGCCGAGTTGCTGGCCATCTTTCTGCGCACCGGGATACCCGGCAAGGACGCCGTGGCACTGGCCCGGGAGTTGCTGCGCAGCCATGGCGGGCTGCGCGGCCTGCTCAGCCTGGGACCGCGCGAACTGGAAACCGCCCCGGGGCTGGGGCCGGCCAAGTACGTCCAGCTGCAGGCCGCCCTGGAAATGGCGCGGCGCCACTACCTGGACCGGCTCAAGCGCGGCAGCGTGCTGAGCAATCCCGACGACACCCGCCGCTACCTGCACGCCCGCCTCAGTCATTATCCCCATGAGGTCTTCGCCTGCCTGTTCCTGGACAACCGCCATGCCGTGATCGAATGCGAGGAACTGTTCCGCGGCACCCTGAACAGCGCCGCCGTCCATCCCCGCGAAGTGGTCAAGGCCGCCCTCGGCCACAACGCCGCCGCCGTGATCCTGGCCCACAACCACCCTTCCGGGGTGGCCGAGCCCAGTCACGCCGATCAGCAGCTGACCCGGCGCCTGAAGGAGGCCCTGGCCCTGGTCGAGATCCGGGTGCTGGACCATCTGGTGATCGGGACCGGCGAGACGGTTTCCCTGGCCGAGCGGGGACTCATATGAATCAAGGAGTTGCCGCCGCACACCGGCACCCGCAACCACTGTCGGGGATGCTTGCCCCGTCGCCCGGGTTCTGACATAATGCGCGGCTCTTCTCGGCGTGTGTGCCGAATGGAACGATTTTTCTGAAGGGTTCTAGCCATGTCCAGAGTATGCCAGGTCACGGGGAAGCGTCCGGTCACGGGCAACAACGTCTCCCACGCGAACAACAAGACCAAGCGGCGCTTTCTGCCGAATCTGCACACCCACCGCTTCTGGGTGGAGAGCGAGCAGCGCTGGGTGAAGCTGCGCGTCTCCGGCAAGGGCATGCGCATCATCGACAAGAAGGGCATCGAGACCGTCCTGTCCGAAATCCGCGCCCGCGGCGAACAGGTCTGAGGAGGCAAGCATGGCCAAGGCAATCCGCGAAAAGATCAAGCTGGTCTCCAGCGCCGGCACCGGTCACTTCTATACCACCACCAAGAACAAGCGCAACACGCCGAACAAGCTCGAATTCAAGAAGTACGACCCGGTGGTGCGCCAGCATGTGACCTACAAGGAAGCCAAGATCAAGTAAGGCTTCCCGGCTCCGAGCCCAACAAAAAACCCGGCACTGCCGGGTTTTTTGTTGCCTGCCTGCCGGACAGGCTCAGGCCGGCTGCGGCAGACTGTAGCAGCGCAGGCGCCGGGCGAACTGCTGCAGGGCCTGGATACCGGTGGCCTCGGCCTGGGCGCACCAGTCCTGCAGCGCGAGCAGCATCTGCTCATGACTGGTCGGACGCTGGGCCCACAGCGCGGTCAGCCGGCGCTTGAACTCGTACACCACCTGCAGCCGCTGGCGCTCACTGAGCGCCCGCTGCAGCAGATTCTCGCTGCGCGCATCCAGCAGGGTCTCGTTGCGCACCAGCGCCTTGCGCGCGCGCCGCAGCAGGCGGCGGCAGGAACGGTCGGCGCTGCGCCACTCCTCGCGCAGCACCGGCAGGATGACCTGGCGGGCGTAGTCCGACATCACGTACAGGCGGTTGCGCACCACGGCGCGCACGGTGTCGACGTCCAGCGCCTGCTTGGCCGGATCGAGGCGGGGCATGGGGGCGGTCTTGTTGACCGTGGCCAGGCCCAGGATCTCCAGCAGCCGGATATAGAACCAGCCGATGTCGAATTCCCAGCGCCGCGAGGACAGCTTGGCCGAGCCGGGGAAGGCGTGGTGGTTGTTGTGCAGTTCCTCACCGCCGATGATCAGGCCCAGCGGCACGATATTGGTCGACAGATCGGCACTCTCGAAGTTGCGATACCCCCACCAGTGGCCGAGGCCGTTGATCACGCCCGCCGCCCAGATGGGAATCCACAGCATCTGCACCGCCCACACGGTCAGGCCGATGACCCCGAACAGCGCCAGGTCGATCAGCAGCATCAGACTGACGCCGAGCATGGGAAAACGCCGGTACAGGTGCCGCTCCAGGGCGTCATCGGGCGTACCCTGGCTGAACCGGGCCAGGGTCTCGGGGTTTTCGGCCTCGGCCCGGTACAGTTCGGCGCCCCGCCACAGGACCGTGCCGATGCCGCGGGTGTTGGGGCTGTGAGGATCGTCCTCGGTCTCGCACCTGGCGTGGTGCTTGCGGTGGATGGCAACCCACTCGGCGGTGACCATGCCGGTGGTCAGCCACAACCAGAAACGGAAGAAGTGGCTCACCACCGGATGCAGGTCCAGGGCCCGATGGGCCTGGTGGCGATGCAGGAAGACAGTGACGCTGACAATGGTAATATGGGTCAGACCGAGGACGGCCAGCACGAGGCCCCACCAGGGCAGATCAGCAAGCCCCTGAGAAAGCAGGGAAAGCATAGGGTCGAACATGGAATTAATGGCTCTTTCAGACGTTACAGAAGGGTAGACTCTACTCTAGCACGACTGTCAGGGCCCTGCCGAAACAAATTCACCCGCCGGCAGCCCCCCACACCCGGTGACCGTGGGCGGACCGACCCGGACAGAGGCACCCGGCGTGCCGCCCCAGGACAGCGCACATGCAGGACATCTACATCGGCCGCCAGCCGATCTACGACCGCAACCTCAATGTCTATGCCTATGAACTGCTGTTTCGCAGCGGGCTGGAAAATGCGGCCATGTTCTCCGACGGCGACCGGGCGACCTCTCATGTCATCAACAATGCCTTCCTGGAGTTCGGCCTGGAGAAACTGGTCGGCCGCCACCGCGCCTTCATCAACCTGACCCGCACCTTCCTCACCGGGGAATGGCAGCTGCCCTTCCCCAAGGACCGCATCGTGCTGGAAGTGCTGGAAGACATCGAACCGGACGCGGCCGTGATCGGCGCGGTACGCGAACTGCGCCGCTCGGGACACACCCTGGCCCTGGACGATTTCATCTACCACGACAAGCTGCGCCCCCTGATCGAACATGCCGACATCATCAAGATCGATCTGATGGCCGTCCCGGACGGGGAGCTGGTTGCCCACCTCGACCAGTTGCGCGGCTATCCCGTGCACCTGCTGGCCGAAAAGATCGAGACGCTGGAACAGTTCGAGCAATGCCGCGACCTGGGCTTCGACTATTTCCAGGGCTACTTTCTCTCACGCCCCCAGGTGATCTCCGGCCAGGCCGTGCCCGCCAGCGGCCTGGCCACGGTCCGGCTGCTGGCTCAGCTGCAGGACCCCCAGGTCACGCCCGAGGAACTGGAGGCGCTGATCAGCCAGGACCTGGGCCTGAGCTACAAGCTGCTGCGCTACATCAACTCCGCCTTCTTCGCCCTGCCCCGGAAGGTGGACTCCATCCGTCAGGCGGTGGTCTACCTGGGCAACCGGACCATCAAGACCTGGGCCACTTTGCTGGTGTTCTGCGGCGTGGAAGACCGACCCACCGACCTGATGACCATCGCCATGCTGCGGGCCCGGATGTGCCAGCTGCTGGCGGAAAAGACCGGCGAAGCCGAACCGGAGATCTATTTCACCGCCGGCCTGTTCTCGGCCCTGGAAGCGCTGCTGGGAATGCCGCTGGACCAGATCCTCGAGGCCCTGCCGCTGTCGGACACCCTCAAGGCCGCCCTGCTGCATCATCAGGGCGCCATTGGCGAGGCCCTCAGCTGCGTACTGGCCTACGAGCGCACCCAGTGGGACAGCGCGCAGTTCCGTGGCCTGGCGCCGGCCGGGATCACCGAAGCCTATGTGGAAGCGGCCCGCTGGGCCGACGCGACCACCGAACTGCTGCTGGGGACCACGAACTGAGGTGGCCGTAACACGCGGGGCGCAGGGCCGGCACGTAGGATGGGTGAAGCGCAGCGCAACCCATCATTCCACCCGGGCCAGGCGATGGGTTACGGCGCACAGGCGCCTCCACCCATCCTACGCGCTGGCTGAAGAAACCAGCAGCAGGTTGCCCCAGCGATCCACCTCGCAACGCCAGCCCGGCGCCAGCCAGGTGGTGGCCACGGTCTCGGTGATCAGGGCCGGCCCTGCCAGACACTGGCCGGCGCCGAGCCGGTCGCGGGCATAGACCGCCACCTCCGTCTCCAGGCCCGGCATCGCCACCCGGGCTTCGGGCGCGGCCTCACCCGGCGCACGTTCGGGCAGCACCAGATCCGGGGCCGGCCCGGCGACCTCCAGCCGCAGATTGACCAGTGCGACCGGCCGCTCCAGGCGGTGGCCATAGCGGGCCTCGTGTGCGGCATGGAAGGCCGCTGCGGTTGCGGCAACCCCCTCCCAGGGCAGCGTCAGCACAAAGGACTGACCCTCATAGCACAGATCCAGCGAGGCACGCCGCTGCAGCCGTCCGGCATCCAGGCCCTCGGCCGCCAATTCCGCGCCTCCCTGGACGGCCATCGCCTCGAATGCCGCCTCGAGCTCGGCGGCTGTGCAATCCTCCAGCCGGGCCGGCCAGGCCCGCGACAGCTGCCGCGCCGGCGCCGCGCCCAGCATGCCCAGCGCCGACAGCACCCCGGCCTGCACCGGCACCAGCGCCCGCGCCACGCCCAGCGTCTCGGCCAGGGCGCAGACATGCAGGGCGCCGGCCCCGCCGAAGGAAGTCAGCACATGGTCGCGCGGGTCCAGGCCGCGCTGCACCGAGATCACCCGCAGCGCGCGGGCCATGTGCTCGTTGGCGATCCGGACGATGCCTGCGGCCGCCGCCTCCACTGTCAGGCCGAGCGGTTCGGCCACCCGCTGCACGGCCATGCGGGCGGCCTGCGCGTCCAGCCGCATGCCGCCGTCGAGGAAGGCTTCGGGCCGCAGCCGGCCCAGCACCAGGTTGGCATCGGTGACCGTGGGTTCGCGCCCGCCGCGGCCGTAGCAGGCCGGGCCCGGGGCGGCCCCGGCCGACTCCGGCCCCACCAGGAGCATCCCGCCGGCATCGACCCGGGCAATGGAGCCGCCGCCGGCGCCGATGGTGTGCATGTCCACCATGGGCACGGCCACCGGGTAGCGGCCGATGCGGCCCTCGGTGGTCAGGCGCGGCTCACCGTCGATCAGGGCCACGTCGGTGGAGGTCCCGCCCATGTCGAAACTCAGCAGCCGCTCGCAGCCGGCGAGCCGGCCGACGAAACCCGCGCCCCTCAGGCCGCCGGCCGGCCCCGACAGCAGCAGGTGCACGCCGTGACGGGCGGCCTGGTCGGCATCCACCAGCCCGCCGGCGCTCTGCATCACCGCCACCGGCGCCGGGGCTACACCGGTCTTCAGCCGCTGCAGGTAGCCCTCGACCAGCGGCCCGACATGGGCGTTGAGGAAGGTCGCCATGCCGCGTTCATACTCGCGGATCTCGGGCAGGACCTCGCTGGAACAGCTCACGAACAGGTCATCGGGCAGGGCGGCGGCGATGCGCCGCTCGTCCTCGCCGTCGAGGAAGGCGAACAGCAGGTTGATGGCCACGGCACGCGGCTGCAGCTGTTCCACTGCGGCCCTGAGTTCAGCCAGATCGGATTCGGTGAGCGGCTCGATCACCCGCCCCTGCGCATCGCGCCGGCCGCCGGTCTCCAGGCAGTGTTCCGGGGGCAGCGGCGGCGGCACCGGCTCGGGCTGCAGGTTGTAGAGCTCGGCCCGCGCCTGGCGGCCGATGGCGAGCACATCGCCCAGGCCGCGGTTGGTGATATAGACCGTCTTCACCCCCTTGCCTTCCAGCACGGCGTTGGTGGCGACGGTCGAGCCATGCACCAGACTCAGCCCCGAAGCGCCGGTCAGACCGAGTTCCGCCAGGCCCTGCAGGATGGCGCGCTCGGGCGCGTCGGGCGTCGACAGCACCTTGTGGACCCGCACGCCCTGTCCGTCCAGGACGACGAAGTCGGTGAAGGTGCCGCCGGTATCGATGCCGATGCGTATTGACATGCGTATACTTGTCGCGTAACTAATGGCGCCGCAAGGAACCGGATACTAAAGGAAATGGACCGCGAAATCCTCATCCATGCCGAGCATCTGCAGCGTGACTACGGCCCCATCCGCGCCGTGCACGACGTCAGCTTCGAGCTGGCCAAGGGCGACGTGCTGGGTTTTCTCGGCCCCAACGGCGCCGGCAAATCCACCACCATGCAGATGCTGACCGGCACCCTCGCGCCCAGCGCCGGCACCATCCGGGTCCGGGGCGTGGATCTGCTGGACCATCCCAGGCGCGCCAAACGCGAGCTCGGCTACCTGCCCGAGCAGCCGCCGCTGTACCGGGAACTGACGGTCGACGAGTACCTGCGCTACTGCGCCCGCCTGCGCGGCGTGCCCGGGCGCGAGGTCACGGCCGCGGTGGACCGGGCCCGCGCCCGCTGCGGACTGAACGAGGTGCGCCGGCGCCTGATCGCCAATCTGTCCAAGGGCTATCAGCAGCGCGTGGGCATCGCCCAGGCCATCCTGCACAACCCGGCGGTGGTGATCCTGGACGAGCCCACCGTGGGCCTGGACCCCATCCAGATCCGCGAGATCCGCGGCCTGATCCGTGAACTGGGCGAAGCGCACGGCATCATCCTCTCCACCCATATCCTGCCCGAGGTGCAGGGCACCTGTAACCGGGTGCAGATCATCCACCGCGGCCGGCTGGTGTTCAGCGACAGCATGCAGGGGCTGGAATCGCATCTGCAGGCGCAGGCCTGCATCGTCGCCTTCCGCCGCCCGCCCGAACCCGCGGCACTGGAACGACTGCCCGGGGTGGAAGCGGTCAGCGACCTCGGTGAAGGCCGGTATCGCCTGCGCTATGGCGGCGACAATCCGGCCGAGGCACTGGCCGAGGCGGCGGTGAACGGGGGCTGGGGCCTGCGGGAACTGATCCCCGAGCGTCGCACCCTGGAGCAGATCTTCGTCGAGCTGACCAGCCGCGACGCCGCCGAGGAGGCCGCCTGATGATCCACATCATCGCGGCACGCGAACTCAAGACCCTGTTTCTCTCGCCGCTGGCCTGGTCGATCCTGGGCGTGGTGCAGCTGCTGCTGGCCTACCTGTTCCTGTCCCAGATCGACCTGTTCATGACCTACGCACCGCAACTGGCCGGCCGGCCCAACGCCCCCGGCGTGACCGACATCGTGATCACGCCGCTGCTGGGCAACACCGGCGTGATCCTGCTGCTGATCGCCCCGCTGATCACCATGCGCGCGCTCAGTGAGGAAAGCCGCAGCCGCACCCTCAACCTGCTCATGTCCTCGCCGGTATCCATGACCGAGATTGTGCTGGGCAAGTATCTCGGGCTGCTGGGCTTCTTCCTCATCCTGCTGGCCATGATCGGCCTGATGCCGCTGTCGCTGATGACCGGCACCGAACTCGATGCCGGCAAGCTCGCCAGCGGCCTGCTCGGCCTGGCCCTGCTGCTGGCGGCCTTCACCGCCGCCGGCCTGTTCATGTCCAGCCTGACCGACCAGCCCACCGTGGCCGCGGTGAGCAGTTTCGGCCTGCTGCTGCTGCTGTGGATCATCGACTGGGCCGGCAATTCCGGCGCCGAAGTCAGCGAGCTGTTCCGCTATCTGTCGCTGGTGCGCCATTACGAGTCGCTGCTCAAGGGGCTGTTCGACTCCAGCGATGTCGTCTACTACCTGCTGTTCATCCTCACCTTCCTGGCGCTGACCGTGCAGCGTCTGGATGCCCGGCGGATGCCGCACTAGGAACGGATTGCGGATCTATGGACGTCACGCAGAAAACCAAACGCAACCTGCGCCTGCAGCGCTACCTGTTCACGCTGCTGCTGCTGGCCGCGGTCGGGCTGCTGGGCTGGCTCAGCACCCAGTACCGCATCCAGGCCGACTGGACCTACGGGGCGCGCAACAGCCTGTCGGCCGACAGTGAACGCCTGCTCGCGGAACTCGAGGGACCGCTCACTATCAGCGCCTTTGTCCGCGATCAGGGTCCGCTGCGCGATCAGGTACGCGAACTTGTCGGCCGCTACCAGCGGGTCAACCCGGACATCCAGGTCGAGTTCGTCAACCCCGATCGCGCCCCCGAACGGGTGCGCGAACTGGGGGTGAGCATGGAGGGCGAGCTGCGCATCGCCTACCAGGGCCGCAGCGAACGGGTGCAGGAACACACCGAGCAGGCCATCAGCAATGCCATCCTGCGGGTGGCGCGTCAGGGCGAGCGCTGGATCGGCTTCCTCACCGGCCACGGCGAGCGCGACCCGCAGGGCCAGGCCAATCATGACCTGGGGCGCTTCGGGGCCGAACTGGAACGCAAGGGGCTCAAGGTCCAGACCCTCAATCTGGCCGAATCCCGCGCCGTGCCCGACAACCTCAGCGTGCTGGTCATCGCCAGCCCGCAACTCGACCTGCTGCCGGGCGAAGTGAAACTGGTACGCGAGTACCTGGAGGCCGGCGGCAACCTGCTGTGGCTGGCCGACCCCGGCGAGACCGGCGGCATGGCCAGCGTGGCCGAGTACCTCGGCGTGGAGTTCCTGCCCGGCGTGATCGTCGATGCCAGCACCCAGCTGTTCGGCATCGAGAGCCCGGACGTGGTGCTGGTTACCGCGTATACCCCGCATCCCGTGACCCGTGAGCTGCGCGCCATGACCCTGTTCCCGCACGCCCAGGCACTGCAACTCAACGCTACCGGCGACTGGGAGGTCGAACCCCTGCTCTCCAGCATGGAAAACACCTGGACCGAACTCGGTACGCTGGAAGGCCGCATCGGCTTCGATGAAGGCAGCGACGAGCGCGCCGGCCCGCTGGATCTGGCTTATGCCTTCACCCGCAGCCCGGCCCCCGACAGCGAGGCCGGCGAGGGCCGCACAACGGGCCAGCGGGTCGTGGTCATCGGCGACGGCGACTTCCTGTCCAACAGCTTTCTCGGCAATGTCGCCAACCTGGACCTGGGCCTGAACCTGATCGACTGGCTCAGCCACGACGACAGCTTCATCGCCATCCGCCCGCGCGCGGCTCCGGACCAGAGCCTGGAACTGGGCCGCACCGCCCAGGCCGTGATCGGCTTCGGCTTCCTGTTCGTGCTGCCCGCACTGCTGGTACTCGCCGGCCTCATCGTCTGGCTGCGCCGACGCAAACGCTGATGCCCGGCCCCCGATCGCTCATCAATGTCGTATTGCTGCTGCTGGTCGGCGCGCTGGCCGCGCTGGTCTACCTGCGCCCCGGCACGCAGACAGCGGACAGCACGCCCCTGACCCGGCTCGACCCGGCGCAGGTCCGGTCCATCCGGATCGACAACGACCGCGGCCGGATCGAACTGGTGCGCCATGATGGCGGCTGGCAGCTGCGGGAGCCGGACCTGCGCGCCGATGCATTCCAGGCGAAGATCCTGCTCGATCTGCTCAAACACCCCTCGCAGCGCCGTTACCCGCTGGCGGAAATCAATCCCGCCGACATCGGCCTGGATCCGCCGCGGCTGGTGCTGCATTACGACGATGCCGAACTGCGCCTGGGCGGGACCGAGCCGCTGCAGGAACTGCGTTATGTGCAGTACGGCGATACGGTCCATCTGATCGAGGACCGGGTGCTGAACCTGCTCGGCGCCGAGGCCAGCGACCTGGCCAGCCGCCGACTGGTGCCGGAGGGCGCCGAACTGCAACGGCTGACGCTGCCGGAATTCACGCTGACACGCACCGACACCGGCGGCTGGACCATCAGCCCCGAACGCCCGGATATCTCGGCCGACCGGCTGCAGCGGCTGGTCGACGGCTGGCGCACCGCGCAGGCGTTATGGGTGCGCGAGGACGGGGGCGGACAGATGCAGGGCGAAGTCGAACTCAGGCTCGCAGACGGCGACCGGATCCGTTACGGCATCCGCCGCAGCGAGTCGGACTTCGTGCTGGTGAGAGAGGAGCCGGGACTGGAATATCACCTGGGGACGCAGCAGGGCGGGCGGTTGCTGGAGCTGGGTGACATGGAAGCTGAGGCTGGTACCCCCGAGCCGTAGGCTGGCCTGAACAACGCAAAGCCCGGCATAGCTTGCCGTCACATATTCTGCAGCGGAAAGCTTCACAACACCCTGTCATTGCGAGCGCAGCGCGGCAATCTCGAAACAGTTGCATCTGCAGCACGAGATTGCCGCGCTGCGCTCGCAATGACAGGATCGCCCGCGGACTGGCAATAAGGTTGAGGGGCTATTTCAGCGGCCGCAGCTCGACCGGGTGGTCCAGCTCCACATCGAACTTACCCTTCAGGTCATACAGCGCCGCCTGCAGTCCCTCCTCCATGGTGGGGTGATAGAAGGGCAGACTGAGCAGGTCGAACACGGTCAGGTTCTGGCTGATGGCCCAGCACAGCAGATGCCCCAGGTGCTCGGCCATGGCGGCGACGAAGGTCGCGCCCAGGATGCGGCCATCCTGTTTATCGGCATAGACCCGCAACACGCCGCGGTTGCGGCCCATGATGATGGCCCGGCCCAGCAGCCCCATCTTCACCTCGCCGACGGCGATGGCCGATTCATCCAGCTCGCCCCAGCCCCGGCCGACCATTACGATGTTCGGGTCACAGAAGGTGATGGAGAGCGGTGTCTTGCGCTCGAAGGCCACAGGCCTGTCCTGCACCGCATTGAAGCCGGCGATGCGGCCCTCGTCACCGGCCTCGTGCAGGATGGGACGCTCGCCGGTCACGTCGCCGGCGATGAACACCGGCAGTTCGCCGACCTGCATGGTATGCGGATCGAATGCCGGCACGCCCGCATCATTCAGTTCCACCCCCAGCACCTCGAGATTGAGCGCCTTCACATTGGGCACCCGGCCCATGCACACCAGCAGCTTGTCGACCACCACCTCGTTGTCGCCGGCCGTCACCTTGAGTTTGCCCTCACCGGCCTCGCTCACCTCGGCTTTCTCGCCCAGCCACAGCGGGAATTCCTTGCCGATCAACTCGATGGCGGTATCACGGGCAACCGGGTCCTCCAGCCCGCCGATGGTCCCGGCCATATCGATGCCGGTGACATCGACGCCGAAGCGGTGCAGGGCCTGGCCCAGTTCCAGTCCGATCACGCCCAGGCCGATCACGGCAACCGACTCCGGCAGGTCCTCCTGTTCGAAGAACTCGTCGGTGGTCAGGATGCGGTCGCGGAAAGGCTCCCAGGCGCCGGGCACCAGCGGCGTCGAACCGGTGGCGATGATGACCTTCTTCGCCTCGATCCGCTCGCCGTTCACCTCGAGCACACCGGGCTCGACGAAGCGGGCGTTGCCCTCGATGAACTCCTTCTCGCTCATCTCGTCGGTACTGGTGGACAGCACCTTGTCGACGAACACGTCACGCAGATCCTGCACATGCTCCATTGCGTCTTCCTGATTCAGGATCAGCTGTTCGCCGCCCTCGATACCCTCGCGATCGAAGATGCTGCGCCGGTGCATGTCCTCGCCGATCTGGATGGCGACCTTGGACGGCATGCAGCCGACACGGGCGCAGGTGGTGCCCAGTTCGCCGCCGTCGATCAGCACCCAGTTGTCGGTGGCCTTGCGCACCTGGCCGACGGCATACAGGCCGGCGCTGCCGGCACCGAGGATGGCAACATCTACTTGTCTGGTCATGGCTTGGCCCTTGTTGCTGAGTATGTTGCGAAACGGTGCGGACAGACACCGTTCCGAGGATGATATTGTGGCTTTGCGCGAGACTGGTATTCTAACGTCCCCGACCAGAGCTGACGAAATCCCTGCGATCCCATGCCTGAATTACCCGAAGTCGAGACCACACGGCGTGGGATCGAACCGCATCTGCTCGGCCGCCGCATCGCCCGACTGGTGGTCCGCGAACGCCGGCTGCGCTGGCCGGTGCCGCGCGGCCTGGAGGCGCGCCTGGCCGGACAACGTATCCATGCGGTACGCCGCCGCGCCAAGTACCTGCTCATCGAACTGGACACCGGCACCCTGATCCTGCACCTGGGCATGTCGGGTGCGCTGCGCATCCTGCCCGCGGCGACACCCCCGGGCAAACACGACCACCTGGACCTGGAACTGGACGACGGCCAGTGCCTGCGTCTGACCGACCCGCGCCGCTTCGGCGCCCTGCTCTGGACCACCCGATCACCGGAGTCGCACAAGCTGCTGCGCGAGCTCGGCCCCGAGCCGCTGTCGGATGACTTCAATGGGGACTATCTGTTCGAACTGTCACGCGGCCGCCGGGCGGCGGTGAAGAGCTTCATCATGGACAGCCACGTCGTGGTGGGTGTGGGCAACATCTACGCCAACGAGGCGCTGTTTCTGGCCGGCATTCATCCGGCCCGGGCGGCCGGCCGCATCAGCCGCAAACGCTATACAGCCCTGGCGGCCGCCATCAAGGCGGTGCTGGAGCAGTCCATCCGGGTCGGCGGCACGACGCTGCGGGATTTCACCGGCAGCGACGGCCGGCCCGGCTACTTCCGCCAGTCGCTGCGGGTCTATGAGCGCGCCGGCCAGCCCTGCCCGGTCTGCGGCGAGCCGATACGGCTGAAACGCATCGGTCAGCGCTCGAGCTATTACTGTCCCCACTGCCAGACGTAGGTCGGGTCAGCGCAGCGTAACCCGACCTGCAGACTGTTCAATCAGGGCCTTCCCGACTCCCCTTGGATCACTCGCGGCCCGCACCTCGCCGGTAGCACGATTCCACAGAATCGCCTGCATGTTGCCGTAGGGGCGGTCCAGCGGCTTGAGCGCATGCCCCATCTCTTCCAGATGCAACTGCATTTCGCCATCGAACGCCTCCGGCTCGAACTGAATCGCATCCGGCAGATATTGGTGATGGAAGCGCGGCTCGCCGACCCAGTCCTGCGGCGGCTTGCCGGCGGCAAAATCCAGAATGCCGTGCAGCACCATGGTGATGATGCGGCTGCCGCCGGGCGTGCCCAGGATGCCGACCCGGTCATCGGTCTCGACGAAGGTGGGCGACATGCTGGAGAGCATGCGCTTTCCCGGTGCAATGGCATTGGCCTCGGTGCCGACCAGACCGTAGGCGTTGGGCACGCCCGGCTTGGCGGAAAAGTCGTCCATCTCATCATTGAGCAGCACGCCGGTGCCGGGCACCACGAAGCCAGCCCCGAAGGGATAGTTGATGCTGAGCGTGGCCGCGACGCGGTTGCCCTCCCGATCCAGGATGGAGAAGTGCGTGGTGTGATTGCCGCCACCGAGGGCCTCCGGCCCCGGCAGCGAATCGCTCGGCGTGGCCTGGTCGCGACGGATGCCGTTGCGCAGCCCGGCAGCGTAATGGGGACTGGTGAGCATCGCGACCGGCACTTCGACGAAATCGGTATCGCCCAGATAGACCGCGCGGTCGCGGTAGGCGCGGCGCATGGCCTCGACGATCAGGTGGGTGCGTTCGACCTCGCCCAGCGTGCGCAACTCATAGCCTTCCAGGATATTGAGCATGGTCACCAGCGCAATCCCGCCCGAGGACGGCGGCGCGGCGCTGGTGATGCGCATGCCGTGGTATTCCCCGCGTACAGGTTCGCGTTCGATGACCTGATATTCATCCAGGTCCCGCTGCGTCCAGATACCGCCGGCCGCGCGCACGCCTGCGACCAGCCTGTCCGCGACCTCACCGGCATAGAAACCGCCCCACCCCTGCTCGGCCAGGGCCTGCAGCGTGTCCGCCAGTTCAGGCTGACGGATCACTGTCCCCTCGGCGGGCACCTCGCCATCGCGCAGGAAGATGCGCGCGGCCGCCTCCGACTCGAGCAGAACGTCCTTGCGAAAAGCCGCCATGCGGCGGTAATGGGCATCCACTTCGAAGCCCTCGCGCGCCAGCCGGATCGCCGGCGCCAGGCTCCGGGCCAGCGGCAGGCGCCCATATTTCTCTGCCAGGTGCACCAGCGCCGCCGGCTCGCCCGGTATCCCGGCCGCCAGCGGTCCGTTCATGGAAGCGCCGGGGATCACATTGCCCGCGTCATCGAGATACATATCCCGGTGCGCGGCCAGCGGCGCCCGCTCCCGGCCGTCAACCATGACATCGCGCTTCTCGTCAGCGACATGCAGCAGCCAGAAACCGCCGCCGCCGATACCGGAACTGTAGGGCTCGACCACCGCCAGCGCCACGCTGACCGCCACTGCGGCATCGAAGGCGTTGCCGCCCGCGGCCAGGACATCGAAACCGGCCTCGGTGGCCCGGGGATGGGCGGAGGCGATGGCAGCGGCACCGGGACTATCCGCAAGAGGCGCTGCCCGCGCAATGGCACAGAGCGCCAGAAGCAGGAAAGGCAGAAATCTCGAAACAGATATAAAAGGAAAGCGTGAAAGCATCGGCGGTTGCACCTGTCGCGAAACGGGTTCCGATTACGATAAGGCGAACACCAGAAAAAACAAGGCGGCCCAAAGGCCGCCTTGTCGAAGAGGAGAATCAGGTGCAATCAACGCCGGCGGCGTGCCAGCCCGACCAGTCCCAGCAGGCCTGAACCGAACAGCCAGACGGCGGCGGGGACCGGAACAGGGCTAGTTGTAAAACTAGCACCATCCCATTCGCCGTATAACCCATCGGCTCCAGTAAAGTAGGTGAAATATGCATCGAACTCGCCATCACCCGAAGAATAATTCAGGTCCGTCAGCACGTTTGACGACAGTGTCATATACTCAGCAACCAGATCGAAATCTGAGTAGGTTTTGCTACCTACATTAAAACTGATCGAATTGCCGGGATCCGCGAAATAAATGGTCCCCGAGCCACCTGCTGCGAGCACACTGTCATCGAACACTCCACTGGCAGTGATTGTGCCGCCCCCACTCAGATTAAAAATATTCGAGGCATCGACGACCACCACATTGCCGGTAACTTCGAAATTAACTAAGGCGGCCTGCGCGGTCCCCACGCACCCCATCAATGTGACAACCGAAAAGCCTATATAACGAATTATGGTTGTAATCATGATTCTCCTCCAAGGTACCCTGTTATTACAGTCCCAGCGCGTCACATGCCTGTGTCAGTGCCGCCATACAGGACTGCGCTTCTTCTGCCGTTATAGTCTGATTGCGAACCTTCGGCGGCACAGTGTTTATGTCCACGTAGGCACAACGCGTACTCTCAGTATCTGCAAAAGCGTAACGTGTTGCCGGTGCAGAATCGATTAACTGTATACGACCTGAGTTGCGCAGACAGGACGCAGCAATCCCATCCGAGGTAATAACAGCCAACTCCTCACTGCTCCAGCAGGGGCAAGGCGCCTGGATACAGGGCATATCAGGATCGCCAGCCTTCATTTTCTTGCGATAATTATCGAGGATTTTGGTATTCGGCGGCTGCTTATCCACCGTATCCAGATCCTGCGCCTCACAGTAGGCGACGCAGAGGCCGTACAGCCCGGGCGTGGCGCCCATGAGTTCATCGCAGACACCCTCATTGGCCGGCGTCTCGCCGTCCGGCGTGCTGGCAGCGGCAGGAGCGGCAAAGCCGATCGCGCCGGCCACCAGGATGGCGGCCGCGGTGAAGACGCTGGTACGGATGCGCTTGAGCAGCGCGCGGCTGTTGTTATTCATCGTGTGGGTCCTCCTGCACTGACCGGCCCGGCATTCGGGCCGTCTAATTATGGTTTTGGGTCAACTTCAAGCATGATTGATACCACCCATGAAAATCATATCTGTAACAGTATGTTACAGATATCGTCGGACAAAGCACGAGGGGGATTTGCTAACTTTTCCGACAGAACTGCGGCGTGTGGAGCGGACGCTGAAAGATACTATTCCATTAAATTTCAATAAATTAAAACAAAAACACCGGGCCAGGGGCCCGGTGTTAAGTATCTCGTCGCTGAGGACGCTGGATGCGGCAGGGAATTCAGGCCGATTCGCTGATGATCTTCTCGTATTTGGCCTGCAGCTGCTCCCGGGTCTCCTTGTTGTCCGGATCGATGATGATGCAATCGACCGGGCAGACCTCGACGCACTGAGAGACCTCGTAGTGGCCGACGCACTCGGTGCACAGATCCGGGTTGATTTCGTAGATCTCCTCGCCCTGGTAGATGGCGCCGTTCGGGCACTCGGGCTCGCAGACATCGCAGTTGATGCATTCATCGGTGATCAGCAGGGACATGACCGCCTCCATTCAGGACTGCCGCGCCAGGCGCGGGGGTATATCAGATGAAAGTGATATTAACCGAGCCGCGCCTTCAGTGCAGCCACAACTTTTTCGTGGACAAAGGGCGAGATATCACCGCCCAGGGCAGCCACCTCCCGCACCAGGCTGGAGGAGACATAGGCGTACTGCTCGGCCGGGGTCAGGAACAGGGTTTCGATCTCGCCGGCCAGATGCCGGTTCATGCCGGCGAGCTGGAATTCGTACTCGAAATCCGATACCGCGCGCAGGCCGCGCAGAATCACCTGAGCGTTGCGGCTGCGCACGAACTCCACCAGCAGGCCGTCGAAGCTGCACACCTCGACATTGGGCAGGTGTGCCAGCGCCGCGCGGGCCAGTCCGGTGCGCTGGTCCAGATCGAAGGCCGGCTGCTTGGCGGGACTGGCGGCGATGGCCAGGATCACCCGGTCGAACAGGCGGGCGGCCCGTTCCACCAGGTCGCTGTGGCCGTTGGTGATGGGATCGAAGGTACCGGGATAGACCGCTGTGATATTCATGGGCGGATTATGACGCCTGCGGGGCGGTCTGCAAACCGGCGGCCCGGGCCAGGTGATAGCCGACCTCACCGGATTTCCTGCTGCGTACGAGTTGCCAGCCCACCGGCAGCAGGGCCTGCAGCGCGGCGCTGTCCAGGTCCTGCTCGGCCTCTATATAGATGTATGCCCCGGGCGCCAGCCAGCCCGGCTGCGCCAGCCCGGGCAGGCAGCGCGCCAGCCAGCCCTGACTGAAGGGCGGATCCAGGAATACCACATCGAAGGGTTCAGCCGGCGGCTGGTTCAGGTAACGCAGGGCATCCGTCGGCGCGAGCACCAGCCGGTCGCCGGCCTGCAACAGTTCGATGTTGCTGCGCAGCTGCCGGGCCGGGGCCCCGGCCTTCTCCACCAGGGTGACGAAGGCTGCGCCGCGCGAGGCGGCTTCCAGGCCCAGGGCGCCGCTGCCGGCGAACAGGTCCAGGCAGCGGCTGCCGGCAATGACCGGTGCCAGCCAGTTGAACAGGGTCTCGCGCACCCGGTCGGGCGTGGGGCGCAGCCCCGGCTGGTCGACGACCTTCAGCCGCCGCCCACGCCATTCGCCCCCGATGATCCGCAACTGGTTTCGCCCGGCCATGACTTTCCGCTTGTTGATTGATGCACAGCGCCCGGGCCTCCTGTTACGGGATGCCCGACCGTTCATGCACTGCTCAGGGCGCGTTATCGGACCGGCA
>PABG01000057.1 GCA_002699185.1 Gammaproteobacteria bacterium
CGAACTGGCCGCCGCCGCCGGCGCCCACGGCGTGCATCTGGGCCGGGACGATGCAGCCGTCACCGCCGCCCGCGAGCGCCTGGGGCCGCGGGCAATCATCGGCGTATCCTGCTACAACGAACTGGACCGCGCCCGCCAGGCCGCACGGCTGGGCGCGGACTATGTCGCCTTCGGCCGCTTCTTCCCCTCCCGCACCAAGCCGCAGGCGGTCCAGGCCGAACCGGCGCTGCTCACGGCGGCGCGCCGCGAACTGGGCCTGCCGCTGGTTGCCATCGGCGGCATCACACCGGAAAATGGCGGGCTGTTGCTGGCGGCCGGCGCGGACATGCTGGCGGTGATCCACGGCGTGTTCGGAGCCGCCGACATCGAGGCCGCGGCGCGGGGGTACACTGCCCTGTTCAGCAATCGTAGGTCGGGTTAGCGTCAGCGTAACCCGACGCTGGCATCGCGGCGCGATGTCGGATTACGCCCTGCGGGCTAATCCGACCTACACACTCACCCGACCTGCGGATTTGCATCTTGTATCTGCCTGACAAGGATTCACCATGACCCGATCCCACGACCTCTTCACCCAGGCCCAGAAACACATCCCCGGCGGCGTGAATTCGCCGGTGCGCGCCTTCAAGGGCGTGGGCGGCGAGCCGGTCTACTTCGTCCGCGGCGAAGGGCCTTACCTGCACGACGCCGACGGCCAGCGCTATGTGGACTACGTCGGCTCCTGGGGCCCGATGATCCTGGGCCACAGCCATCCGGACGTGATCAAGGCGGTCATCGACACGGTCGCCAACGGCCTGGGCTTCGGCGCGCCCACCGAGGTCGAGACCACCATGGCGGACCGGGTCTGCGAACTGGTGCCGTCCATGGACATGGTGCGCATGGTCAACTCCGGCACCGAGGCCACCATGAGTGCCATCCGCCTGGCCCGTGCCTTCACCGGCCGCGACAAGATCCTCAAGTTCGAGGGCTGCTATCACGGCCATGCCGACTCGCTGCTGGTCAAGGCCGGCTCCGGCGCCCTGACCCTGGGCGTGCCGACCTCGCCGGGCGTGCCGGTGGCCCTGGCCGAGCACACCCTGACGGTGGAATACAACAACCTGGACCAGGTGCGCGAGGTGTTCGGCCACCTGGGCGGCCAGATCGCCGCCATCATTGTCGAGCCGGTGGCCGGCAACATGAACTGCGTGCCGCCCGCGCCCGGTTTCCTGGAAGGCCTGCGCGCCGTCTGCGACGAGTACGAATCGGTGCTGATCTTCGACGAGGTCATGACCGGCTTCCGCGTCGCCCTGGGCGGCGCCCAGGCGCATTACGGCATCACCCCGGATCTCACCGCCCTGGGCAAGGTCATCGGCGGCGGCATGCCGGTGGGCGCCTTCGGCGGCCGGCGCGAGATCATGGAGATGCTCGCGCCCCTGGGACCGGTCTATCAGGCCGGGACCCTGTCCGGCAACCCGGTGGCCATGGCGGCGGGGCTGGCCACGCTCGCGGGCATCAGCCGGCCCGGCTTCCATGACGAACTCGCCACCCGGACCCGGCGCATCGCCGAGGGCATCGTCGAGCGCGCCCGCGCCCGCGACATTCCCATGACCTGCAACTGCGTCGGCGGCATGTTCGGCCTGTTCTTCACCGAGGCCGAGTCAGTCGGCAACTTCTACCAGGTCGGGCAGTGCAACCTGGACCGCTTCCGGCTGTTCTTCCATGAGATGCTCAAGCGCGGCGTGTACCTGGCACCCTCGGCCTTCGAGGCCGGCTTCGTCTCCGCCGCCCACGACGAGGCCGCCATTACGGCCACGCTGGAGGCAGCGGAGGCTGTGTTCAGCGAGCTCTAGGGCGCAACCCGCCCATGCTCGGGGAGCTGTCCGGCTGGCTGCATCAGAGCTTCAACGATCTGGTCGTCTGGATCGAGCTCTACCCCGGGCGCGCCTACTTCCTGGTCTTTCTCACTGCCTGCCTGGAATCGCTGGTGGTGGTCGGCCTGTTCCTGCCGGGCACGGTGCTGATGTTCGCCATCGGCGCCCTGATCGCCGCCGACGCCCTGGCCTTCTGGCCGGCCTGCCTGTGGGCCGCCGCAGGCGCGGTGGCCGGCGATGGCCTGAGCTTCTGGATCGGCCGGCACTTCCATCAGCGCCTGCGCGTGGTCTGGCCGTTCCGGCGCTATCCGGCTCTGATCAACCACGGTGTGGACTTCTTTCACCGCCATGGCGGCAAGAGCGTGGTGTTCGCCCGCTTCGTCGGGCCGGTGCGGCCCTTTCTGCCGGCGGTGGCGGGGATGCTGGACATGCCCACCGGGCGGTTCCTGCTGGTCAATGTGCTCTCGGCCCTGGTCTGGGCCCCGGCCTATCTGATCCCGGGCGTGGTGTTCGGGGCCTCGCTCAGCCTGGCCGCCGAAGTGGCCGGCCGGCTGGCGGTGCTGATCCTGATCCTGGTGGCGCTGGTCTGGTTCAGCCTGTGGCTGATCCACCGGCTGTTCAACCTGCTGCAGCCGCGCCTCGCCAACTGGACCGACCGGGCGCTGGTCTGGGGTCGGCAGCATCCCCGGCTGCGCCCCCTGGCCGGGGCCCTGCTGGAACCGGATCATCCCGAGGCCCGCGGCCTGGCCGCCTGGCTGGCACTGCTGTTCCTGTCCGCCGCCGCACTGGGACTGCTGCTGGCGCAGCCGCTGATCGGCATCGATCACTGGCTGCATGTGGGGCTGCAGGACCTACGCACCCCCACTGCCGACCGCATCTTCGTGGCCATCACCACCACCGGCGACAGCCTGCCGGTGCTGACCGGCCTGGTGCTGGTGCTGGCCTGGCTGGCCTGGCGCGGCTATGGCCGGGCCGCCGCCCACTGGCTGTTGGCCGTTGCCAGCGCCTGGGCCATGGCCCAGGGCCTGAAACTGCTGTTGCAGGTGGCCAGACCCCTGCCCATGTACGACGGGGTGGCCGCCTATGCCTTCCCGAGTGTGCACGTGACCCTGGCGAGCGTCGGCTACGGCTTCCTGGCCATCCTGATCGCGCGCGAGCTCGCCCCCGAGCGCCGCTGGCTGCCCTACAGCCTGGCCGGGCTGCCCATCGTGCTGATGGCCTTCTCGCGGCTGTACCTGGGGGCGCACTGGCTGAGCGACATCGCCGGCGGCCTGGCCCTGGGGCTGGCGACGGTGGCCCTGTTCGGCATCGCCTATCGCCGGCATCCGGCGCCGGCCCTGCCCTGGCGACGGCTGCTGGGGGTGTTCCTGCTGGCGCAGCTGGCGCTGGCCGCGAGCCATACCGTCCTGCGCTTCGACCCGGCCCTGGCCCGCTATACCCCGGTACTGGAACAGGCCCCGCTGAACCGGGCCGGGTGGCTGGCCGGCGACTGGCAGCAGCTGCCCGCCCACCGTCTGGATCTGGCCGGCGGTGACCGCCACCCCCTGAACATCCAGTACCTGGGTACACTCGCGGCCCTGGAGACCGCACTCACCGCCCGCGGCTGGCGGACACCGCCGCCGCTGCGCCTGGACAATCTGATGCTGTGGTTGTCGCCGGACGCCACGGCCAGCCGGCTGCCGGTTCTGCCCCAGATCCACGATGGCCATTACGAATCGCTGCGCCTGATCAAGGGCGGTGACGGCAACCGGCTCTGGATCCTGCGGCTGTGGCGCTCGGACCGGCAACAGGACGCAACGGGCGTTCCGCTGTGGATCGGCAATGTCAGCGTGCTGGAACCGACCCGGCCGTTCGATTACCTGGTCTATCTCGACACCCGCTATGATCCGGCCGCCGCGCTGGAACTGCAGGGCGACCTTGAGTCCGTGTTCCGGGTCGAACCGCGCGAGCGGCCGGCCGGCAGGGCGATGGCGGTGGAGAGGGTGATGCTGGTGTATTGAGAGTGAGGGGGTAAGGAGTGAGGAGTGAGTGGATCGTAGGTCGGGTTAGCCCGTCAGGGCGTAACCCGACACAGGCCGCCGTGCGTGTCGGGTTACGCTGCGCTAACCCGACCTACTCGGCTACCTCTGACTGCGCAGAAACTCCAGCAGCCCCTCGGCCCGCTGCTGCGGGTCGGCGGCCTCCAGCCAGGCCTGCTTGGTGGCCAGCGGCAGGGGCAGGATTTCGGTCAGACGGGCCGTGACCCAGCCCAGATCCTCCTCTTCGCGCCGCGTCAGGTGATCGAAGGGCGGACCCAGTTCCTCGAGCAGTCGGCCGAGCAGCCCGGACAACAGGCGGGCGCCGCCGGGCACGGGCACGACCGCCTCAGGTTCCAGCCATTCCACCTCGCCCAGGGTGAGCTGGTTCGGCTGGACCCGTGCATCCAGCAGACGAAACCGCTGCCGGCCGCGGACCGTGATCTGCAGCAGCCCCGCCTCGCCCTGCTCCCAGTCCTCGATCAGCGCCAGGGTACCGATGGCATGGCAGGGCGCGGCCGGGCCGACCTCGCGCCCGCCGCGCAGCAGACACACCCCGAATCCGGCATCGTTGCGCAGGCAGTCGGCCACCATGTCCAGATAGCGCGGCTCGAAGATGCGCAGCGGCAGCACGCCCCCGGGAAACAGGACGGTCGACAGCGGAAAGATGGGCAGGGTCTCGCCCATGGTGTTCTCTGTCACCTGCGGCACTCCTAATTGATCACGTCATTGCGAGCGAAGCGTGGCAATCTCTAACTGATCGATTCCACTTTACGAGATTGCCACGCTTCGCTCGCAATGACGGATAATTGATGACTCAGAGGTTCCATGGAATGATTCACTCCTCCTCGAACAGATCCCCCCAGCGCGAGGACAGGGTATGCGGCACCTCGAGCTGATCCAGGATGCGCGCCACCACGAAGTCCACGATATCCTCCAGCGTCTGCGGCCGGTGATAGAAGCCGGGATTGGCCGCCAGCATCACCACGCCCAGCCGCGCCAGCCGGAGCATGTTCTCCAGATGGATGGCGGAAAAGGGCGTCTCGCGCGGCACCAGGATCAGCTTGCGCCCCTCCTTGATCATCACGTCGGCGGCGCGTTCGATCAGGTTGCCGCTCGCCCCGCAGGCGATGGAGGCCAGGGTGCCCATGGTGCAGGGACAGACCGTCATGGCGCGTGGCGCGCTGGAGCCGCTGGCCACCGGCGCGGTCCATTCCTTGCGGCCGAAGACCTGCAACTGGCCTTCCTCGGCGGCGAAGTATTCGGTGAGAAAACGCTGGATGTCGCGGCTGCGTCCCGGCAGGGACAGGTCGGTCTCCATGCCGATGACAATCTGCCCGGGCTCGGACAGCATCAGGTAGACCTGCTCGTCGGCCTCGATCAGGCACTCCAGCAACCGCAGGGCGTACTGGGCCCCGGAGGCCCCGGTGATGGCGACGGCGACGGGCTGGCGGGCGGGCAGGGTCATGGCTTGCTCCGATGTATTGTCTGACTTGAAAACCCTTCAACGCAGAGGCGCAGAGACAGCAAAAGAATGAGTCAACACGTGTGGGCCGGTGCCGGGCGGGTGAGGCTTCCGGGCGCATGTGCGCAGTCTGCACGCTAAGCCCGGAAGCCTCACCCGCCCGGCGCTGGCCTGACCGCCCCTGTATTGCTCACCCGCCGGCCTCGATCGCCTCGGACATCCGCAGCGCGTCCAGCAGCCTGTCATGGATGCCGCCGAAGCCGCCGTTGCTCATGACCAGGATGGCATCGCCGGGCCGGGCATGGGCAACCACGTCCATGACCAGGGCCTCGAGCTCGCGCATCACCCGGACCGGGGCGCGGCTGCGGCCGCCGACCTCGTCCAGATCCCAGTCCAGTTCCGGCGGCTGATACAGCCAGACCCGGTCGGCCTCATCGAGTGCCGGACCCAGGGTCGCGTGGTGCACACCCAGGCGCATGGTATTGGAGCGCGGCTCCAGCACGGCCAGGATCCGCCCCCCGCTGCGGTGGCGGCGCAGGCCCTGAAGAGTGAGTTCGATCGCCGTGGGGTGATGGGCGAAGTCGTCGTAGACGGTCACCCCGCGCACCTCGCCGCGCATCTCCAGGCGCCGCTTCACACCCTTGTATTCGCCCAGTGCCTCGATGGCGTGGGCCGCCGGCACGCCGGCATGGCGGGCCGCGGCGATGGCGGCCAGGGCGTTGTGCAGGTTGTGTTCGCCGACCTGTCCCCAACGCACCGTCCCCTGCGCCTGCCCCTCGAACAGGACCTCGAATTCACTGGCATCGGCCCGGAGCCGGCGCGCCTGCCACTGGCCGGGAAACTCCCCCACCGACACGGTCTCGGTGGGGGTCCAGCAGCCCATCTCCAGCACCTCGGCGACATGGGCGTCGTCGGCGTTCTCCACGATCAGTCCCTGCCCCGGCACGGTGCGCACCAGGTGATGGAACTGGCGCTGGATGGCGGCCAGGTCGTCGAAGATATCGGCGTGGTCGAATTCGAGGTTGTTGAGGATCAGCGTGCGGGGCCGGTAATAGATGAACTTGGAACGCTTGTCGAAGAAGGCGGTGTCGTACTCGTCGGCCTCGACCACGAAGAAGGGCGAGTCGCCCAGACGCGCCGAGATGCCGAAGTTGGCCGGCACGCCGCCGATGAGAAAGCCCGGATTCAGACCGGCATGCTCCAGGATCCAGGCCAGCATGCTGGCGGTGCTGGTCTTGCCGTGGGTGCCGGCCACCGCCAGCACCCAGCGATCCTTCAGGATGTGATCCGCCAGCCACTGCGGACCCGAGGTATAGGCCATGCCCGCGTCCAGCACGGCCTCCACCGCCGGGTTGCCGCGCGACAGCGCATTGCCGATGACCACCGCGTCCGGCGCCGGCGGCAGATCCTCCGCCCGGTAGCCTTCCTGCAGCCCGATGCCCAGCGCCTCGAGCTGGGTGCTCATGGGCGGATAGACATTGGCATCGGCCCCCGTGACCTCGATGCCCGACGCCCGCGCCAGGACGGCGATGCCGCCCATGAAGGTGCCGCAGATACCGAGAATGTGTATGTGCAAAACGGCTCCCTCAGTTCAGCGCCGGCAGTACGGCGGCCACCACCATCTGGGACAGCAGAAAATAGATCACGCCCAGCCCGATACCGCCGTACAGCGGTATCTCCAGCGCATGGTGGAGGATGTTGCCCAGCACGGCAAGGCTCCAGGCCAGGTACAGGGTCATGCCGACGAAGACCAGCAGCGCATCCTGGCCGCCGGGCTCGAGGTCACGGGTGGCGTAGATCAGGGGGGCGACCAGCAGCCCGAGCAGGGTCCAGGCGGCAAGCAGCGCCGTCAGTGTCTGAGTGAAGCGCTCGGGTCTGCCCCAGCTCCTGAGCAGCAGCTGGATAAAGGCCGCGATCAGCAGGGCCTCCACCAGGCTGGCACCGAGGGCGAAACGCAGTTCGTAGCGGGACAGGTACACAATCACCCCGAGCGCAACGTACACGACCAGGAACAGCCACAGCAGTTCGCGCGCCGGCGGCAGCCGCTGAGGGCCGACCCGGAGCAGGCAGAGGTCGAGCATGAATCTGAGCAGTGCGGACATAAGATCAGGATCGCAGAAGGTGGGATGGGTGGAGCGCAGCGCAACCCATCAACATTCACAGCCGGAGGTGGGTTACGGCGCCATGCGCCTGCACCCACCCTGCAGGCCGGCACCACACCCGTAACATATCATATTGCCATACCCGGGGCTTTGGGCTAGCGTCGCCCGGGTGAAGACGCCTCATCCCAAGCTGGACCTGCCCTGGCGCGGGGGCAATGAATTCGAACTGCTGATTGACGGCGAGGCCATCTTTCCCGCCATGCTGAAAGCGATCGAGCGGGCCCGCCACAGTGTCTGGCTGGAGACCTACCTGGCCGAATCGGGCCGGGTCGCCACACAGTTCATCCAGACCCTGCAGGCCGCGGCCCGGCGTGGCGTGGCGATACGGGTGATGCTGGATGATTTCGGCGCCCGCGGCCTGAACCGGGCCGACAGGATGGCACTGCAGGGTCCGGGCATGCGTCTGCACCTGTACAACCCGCTCGACTATGGCCGGCTGCGCCGCAACCTGTTGCGCGATCATCGCAAGATCCTGGTGGTGGACCACGCAATCGCCTTCACCGGCGGCTGGGGCCTGACCGACGGCTTCAGTCCGGACAGTCCGGCCCCCTGGCGGGAGACCGGCATCCGCATCCGGGGCCCGAATGTCGGCGACTGGGCGGAACTGTTCGCTGCCAACTGGGGGGCGGCCACCGGCGAGGCCCTGCCCTCGGTGCCCAGACCCGCCTCGCTCACGCCCGGCCAGCAGGGCCGGGTCGCCATCGCCATGCGCCGTCCCTACACCGAGATCAAGCGTCACCTGCTGCGCCGGGTCCGCCGCTGCCGGAAACGGCTCTGGGTAAGTACCGGTTATTTTGTTCCCTCCTGGAAACTGCGCCGGGCACTGGCCCGGGCCGCCCGCCAGGGGCGCGACGTGCGCCTGCTGCTGCCGGGCCCGCTGACCGACCATCCCGGCGTGCGCTTCGCCGGCCGCCGGCATTACACCCGACTGCTGCGCGCCGGGGTGCGCATTTTCGAGTATCAGCCACGAATACTGCATCAGAAGGTGGTGCTGTGCGATGACTGGAGCAGCATCGGTTCCAGCAACCTCGACCGCTGGAACTTTCGCTGGAACCTGGAGGCCAACCAGGAGGTGGAGGATGCGGCCTTCGCGGCCGGGGTCATGGCCATGCTGGAGGCAGATCTGCAGCAGAGCCGGGAAATCCGGCTGGACGCCTGGCTGCGCCGCCCGCGTCTGGAGCGGCTCAGGGAATATCTGTTCGGGCTGCTCGACCAGCTGTCCGAACGGGCCATCCGCCGCTGACCCGGCAGGGGCGCCACTCAGCGCCGGCGCGCCGCCTTCTTCTTAACCACCTTTTTCTTTGCCGTCTTCTTCGCGGGCTTCTTCCCGCCGGTCTTCTTCACCGTCTTTTTCTTCGCGGCGGATTTGCGTACGGCCTGTTTCGCCGTTTTCTTCCTTGCCGGAGTTTTCCCGGCGGTCTTCTTCTTGGCGACCTTCTTCTTGGCGACCTTCTTCTTGGCGACCTTCTTCTTGGCGACCTTCTTCTTGGCGACCTTCTTCTTGGCGGCCTTTTTCTTCGCTGCGGCCTTCCTGCTGACCTTCTTCCCGGCGGCCGGTTTTGTGGCCGCGGTCTTTTTACCGACCGGTTTTTTCTTCACGACCTTTTTCCCGGCCGCCTTCTTCGCCGCAGTCTTCTTCGCCGCAGTCTTCTTCACCGCGGCCTTTTTCATCGCGGCCTTCTTCTTGACGGCGGCCTTCTTCGTCGTCGCCTTTTTCTTCACTGCCGCCTTCTTGCCGGTCGCCTTCCCGGCAGCGGCCTTCGCGGCGGATGCCTTGCCAGACGCCTTGTTCGCGGTTGCCCCGGCCGTCGGTTCCGCCGCGGCTGACGCTGCTTCGCGGACCTGCCCTGCGCCGGCGGCCCGCTGGGCGGCAATGGCACGGGCCGCGCTGCTGATGGCCTGACTGCGCTCCGGACGGCCCGGTGCCGCAGCCCGGGCCGCGGGAGACGGCGCGGCCGGTTTGCCGGTGGTGGAAGCCTCCACCACCTGCACCACGGCCTTGAAGATATCCTCGATCTCGCCCACGCCCTGGACCGTGCGCAGCTTGTCCTGGCCCTGGTAGTAATCGACCAGCGGCGCGGTCTGGGTCTCGTAGACCCGCAGCCGGTTGCCGATGGTTTCCTCGTTGTCGTCGGCACGGTGATGCAGATTGCCGCCGCATTCATCGCAGACGCCGTCGACGTGCGGCGGCGAGGAATAGACATTGCAGGTCCAGCCACAGCTGGTGCAGGTGCGCCGGCCGGTCAGGCGCTGCATCAGGATGTCGAAATCGACGTTGATCAACAGCGCCAGCTCCAGCGGCTGGCCGATCTCCTCCAGCAGGCTGTCCAGCGCCTCGGCCTGGGACTGATTGCGGGGAAAGCCGTCGAGGATGAAGCCACGGCGGGCGTCGGGCTCCTGCAGCCGCTCGCGGATGATGCCAAGCACGATGTCGTCGGAAACCAGCTGGCCGGCATCCATGGCCGCCTTGGCCTGGCGGCCGAGCGGGGTACCGGCGGCAACGGCGGCGCGCAGCAGATCGCCGGTGGAAATCTGTGGAATGCGGTACTTGTCCTGCAGTCGTTTGGCCTGGGTCCCCTTCCCCGAACCCGGCGCACCCAGCAATACGATTCTCATTGTGGTGGTGACTCCTTGGTTTTATTCGTTATCCGGTGACGTCGAAATCATGGCGGCCAGACCGTCCCCGATGACCGGGAACCGCCCGCGTATTAATTTTTTTGCATGGGCGCATACATATTTTTTAGATGGCCCCACCCCCCGCATGCGTTTAAGCTACCGCCTCGAGTCACTGCAAGTCAACGCGGTAACCGCCGATCAGGCCGCCAGGGTTGCATGAATTGCGGCTGGCGTGTTTTATTGCCTGCGGATTCCGGTTGTGCCTGAGCATGGCCCGCGTGACGCGACCGAACCCAATGACCCAGACAGCCGATTTCAGAACATCCAGGCAGCACGCGCAGGAGGGTGTCGGCTGAACGCCACCGCCCGGCCCGCGCGGCGCCGGGTTTCCTTACCGTCAAATCAAAAACCGGGAGTACACAATGGCGAAATCGTCGGGCAAGAAGAACGCTTTCTATGCACAATCGGGGGGCGTGACCGCTGTCATCAATGCCAGCGCCTGCGGCGTGATCGAGACCGCGCGCAACCACAAGGACAAGATCGGCAAGGTCTATGCCGGGCGCAATGGGATCATCGGCGCGCTGACCGAGGACCTGATCGACACCAACAAGGAGTCCAAGAGCGCGATCGCCGCGCTGCGCCACACCCCCTCCGGCGCCTTCGGCTCCTGCCGCTACAAGCTCAAGAGCCTGGAGGAGAACCGGCGCGAGTACGAGCGCCTGATCGAGGTGTTCGAGGCCCACAACATCGGCTACTTCTTCTATAATGGCGGCGGCGATTCCGCCGACACCTGCCTGAAGGTCTCGCAGCTGTCCAAGAAGATGGGCTACCCCATCCAGGCCATCCATGTGCCGAAGACGGTGGACAACGACCTGCCGATTACCGACAACTGCCCCGGCTTCGGCTCGGTGGCCAAGTACATCGCAGTAAGCACCCGCGAGGCCAGCTTCGACGTCGCCTCCATGGCCAAGACCTCCACCAAGGTCTTCATCCTGGAGGTGATGGGCCGCCACGCCGGCTGGATCGCCGCCGCCGGCGCGATGGCCTCCTCCGACGACTGCGAGATCCCCGTGATCGTCCTGTTCCCGGAGGTCACCTTCAACCGCCGCAAGTTCATGCAGGCGGTCAGGGAGAAGGTGAAGAAGTTCGGCTATGTCTCCATCGTCGTCTCCGAAGGCGTGAAGAGCCGCGACGGCAAGTTCCTCGCCGACCAGGGCCTCAAGGACGCCTTCGGCCACGCCCAGCTCGGCGGCGTCGCCCCGGTGGTGGCCAACATGATCCGCGAGGACCTGGGCCTGAAATACCACTGGGCCGTGGCCGACTACCTGCAGCGCGCCGCGCGCCACATCGCCTCCAGGACCGACGTCGAGCAGGCCTACGCCATGGGCAAGGCGGCGGTGGAACTGGCCATCAAGGGCAGGAACTCGGTCATGCCGACCGTCGTGCGCACCTCCAACAGCCCCTACCGCTGGAAGGTGGGCGAGGCCAACCTGTCGCGGGTGGCCAACGTGGAGAAGATGATGCCCAAGAGCTTCATCAGCAAGGACGGCTTCGGCATCACCAAGAAGTGCCGCGATTACCTGGGACCGCTGATGAAGGGCGAGGACTATCCGCCCTACGGCAAGGACGGCCTGCCCAAATATGTCCGGCTCAAGAATGCGCCGGTCAAGCGCAAGCTCGGGGATTTCAAGGTATAACCGAGGTTTGGAAAGGGGCGCATCGCGCCCCTTTTTTATGCCCTGCATCCGGCAGGACAACCGTGCCCGATTGACATCCGTCAAGGCCGATGATGCGGCCGGACCACAAGAATAACCGCCAAACACCAACACAAGCACCGGAAGGTAACGGAGGAAAACCCATCATGTCGTCTGCGCTCATCTTCGCGCTCATCTGCGCCATCGGCGCCATCGTCTATGGCGCCGTCTCGGTCAAGTGGATCCTCGGCAAGCCCAGCGGCAACGCCCGCATGCAGGAGATCGCCCAGGCCATCCAGGAAGGCGCCAGCGCCTATCTCAACCGCCAGTACACCACCATCGGCATCGCCGGCGTGGTCCTGTTCGTCCTGGTGGGCCTGTTCCTGGACTGGGCCAGCGCCATCGGCTTTGCCATCGGCGCGGTGTTCTCCGGCCTGGCCGGCTACATCGGCATGCACATCTCGGTGCGGGCCAATGTCCGCACCGCCGAGGCCGCCCACAACGGCCTGAACGCGGCCATGCAGGTGGCCTTCCGCGGCGGCGCCATCACCGGTCTGCTGGTGGTCGGCCTGGGGCTGCTGGGCGTGGCCGGCTACTACGGCATCCTGACCCTGGCCGGTGTGTCCACCGACAAGGCCCTGCACGCCCTGGTGGGCCTGGCCTTCGGCGGCTCGCTGATCTCCATCTTCGCCCGTCTCGGCGGCGGCATCTTCACCAAGGGCGCGGACGTCGGCGCCGACATCGTCGGCAAGGTCGAGGCCGGCATCCCCGAGGACGATCCGCGCAACCCGGCGGTGATCGCCGACAACGTCGGCGACAATGTCGGCGACTGCGCCGGCATGGCGGCCGACCTGTTCGAGACCTATGCCGTGACCGTCATCGCCACCATGCTGCTGGGCAGTCTGATGCTGCAGGACGCCGGCCCCTCGGCGGCCATCTATCCGCTGGCGCTGGGCGGCGTATCCATCATCGCCTCCATCATCGGCACCTTCTTCGTCAAGGCCAGGGAGGGCGGCAAGATCATGAACGCCCTGTACCGCGGCCTGATCGTGGCCGGCGTGCTGGCGGCCATCGCCTTCTACCCGGTCACCAGCCTGATGATGGGCGACAACGGCCAGCACAGCGTCATGGCCCTGTGGGGCGCGGCCCTGATCGGTCTGGCCCTGACCGCGGCCATGGTGGTGATCACCGAATACTACACCGCCACCGAGTTCTCGCCGGTGCGCCATATCGCCGCGGCCTCCACCACCGGCGACGGCACCAACGTCATCGCCGGCCTGGGCGTGTCCATGAAGGCCACCGCCGCCCCGGTGCTGGCCGTGTGCGCCTCCATCTGGGGCGCCCATGAGCTGGCCGGCCTGTACGGCATCGCCATCGCCGCGACCTCGATGCTGTCCATGACCGGCATCATCGTGGCCCTGGATGCCTACGGCCCGATCACCGACAACGCCGGCGGCATCGCCGAGATGGCCGAGCTGGACGAGTCCATCCGCAACATCACCGATCCGCTGGACGCGGTGGGCAACACCACCAAGGCGGTGACCAAGGGCTATGCCATCGGCTCCGCCGGCCTGGCCGCGCTGGTGCTGTTCGCCGACTACACCCACGGCCTGGAGGCGGTGGGCAAGTCGTTTGCCTTCGACCTGTCCGATCACATGGTGATCATCGGGCTGTTCATCGGCGGCCTGATCCCCTACCTGTTCGGGGCCATGGCCATGGAGGCGGTGGGCCGCGCGGCCGGCGGCATCGTCAACGAGGTGCGGCGCCAGTTCAAGGAAAAGCCGGGCATCATGGACCACAGCGAGAAGCCGGACTACGGCCGCGCCGTGGACATGCTGACCAAGGCCGCCATCAAGGAGATGGTCCTGCCCTCGCTGCTGCCGGTGCTGGTGCCCATCATCGTCGGCCTGGTGCTGGGGCCGAAGGCCCTGGGCGGGGTGCTGCTGGGCACCATCATCACCGGCCTGTTCGTGGCCATCTCCATGACCACCGGCGGCGGCGCCTGGGACAACGCCAAGAAGTACATCGAGGACGGCAATTACGGCGGCAAGGGTTCGGACGCCCACAAGGCGGCGGTGACCGGCGATACCGTGGGCGATCCCTACAAGGACACCGCCGGGCCGGCCATCAACCCGCTGATCAAGATCATCAACATCGTGGCGTTGTTGATAGTGCCTCTTTTGTGAGGCACAGATACAAGAGACAAGATGCAAGATACAAGTACGCGGATTTTAACTTGTATCTTGTATCCTGAATCTTGTATCTCCGTCCCCACCGTTCGATTTTCCTCTGCCGGGCCGGTATACTACCGGCCCTTTCCAATTACGGGGGCGGCTGACAATGAACCTCGATCGCGTCGATTCCGGCCGTGACGTGCCGAACGATATCCATGTCATCATCGAGATCCCGGCCCACAGCGATCCGGTCAAGTACGAGGTGGACAAGGACACCGGGGCCATGTACGTGGACCGGTTCATGAACACGGCCATGCACTATCCCTGCAACTACGGCTATGTGCCCCACACCCTGTCCGACGACGGCGATCCGGTGGACGTGCTGGTGCTGACCCCGGTGCCGCTGATCACCGGCTCGGTGGTGCGCTGCCGCCCGATCGGAGTGCTGAAGATGACCGACGAGTCCGGCGACGATGCCAAGGTGCTGGCCGTACCGGTGGACAAGCTGTGCAAGCAGTACCGCAAGGTGGAGACCTTCCGCGACGTTCCCGACATGATCCTGGAACAGATCGCGCACTTCTTCGAACACTACAAGGATCTGGACGAGGGCAAGTGGGTGCGGGTCGAGGGCTGGGGCGGCATCGAAGAGGCCAAGGAAGAGATCATGAACAGCGTGAGGATGTACAACGAGGCGCCGGAGAAGCCGAAGTTCTGAAATTGATGATGGCCACGAAAAACACGGAAAGCACGGACAAGATATTGTTCAACAAGGCTTGAACAGGACGTAGGCCGGGATAAGCGCAGCGTTCCCGGCAAATCCTACGCTGCCGGAAACGGGCCGCATGGCCCTTATTCCGGCCTACATCCTGAAATTGATGATGGCCACGGAAAGCACGGACGATATTATGGTCGTTGCCGGGGCGCTTCGCGCCCGGCGTGCAATATCATCGATAGCCTAGGCAGGCACCAAACAAAAGCGCCACAAACACCTTCAATTCTTTTGTATCTGTCCGTGCTTTCCGTGTTTTCCGTGGCTATCCTGCTTCAATGCCCCCGCGTGTTCTCCTCCACCCAGCGGGCGCTGCCGTCGGTGAGGGTCTCGCGCTTCCAGAACGGCGCCTTCGATTTCAGCGCCTCCATCAGCCAGCGGCAGGCCTCGAAGGCCTCGCGGCGATGGGACGACCAGACCGCGACCAGCACGATGGGATCCTGCGGGGCCAGTTCGCCGACCCGGTGCAGGATCAGGGTATCCAGCAGTCCCCAGCGCTCGACGGCCTCGGCACCGATCCTTTCCAGGTAGCCCTCGGTCATGCCGGGGTAGTGCTCCAGGGTCATGGCCGTGACCCCGTCATCCAGATTGAAGTCACGCATGGTGCCGACGAACACGGCGGTGGCGCCGATACGGCCGCGCGGCGCCTCCGGCCGGGCCTCGTAGTCCGCCAGCCGCTGCCAGGGATTGAACGGCTTCTCCAGCACCTCGACCGGCACCTCAGCCTCCCGTCACCGGCGGAAAGAAGGCCACCTCGTCACCCTCGCTGACCGGGGCGGAGAAGTCGACGTATTCCATGTTCACCGCCGCCAGCACATTGGACGGCTTCTCGCGGCCGTCGGTGGCCGCCAGCCACACATCCTCCACCGAACCGCCCTCCGGCAACTCGACCCGCGTGTCACCTCGATTCAGGCGCTCGCGCAGACTGGCAAAGAATTTGACGTTGACCCACATGCTCAATTTGCACTCAGCGGCTGTGATCTGGTTGAATAGCCACGGAAAACACGGAAAGCACGGACAGGATATGATTCATGGCAACGCAGATTGGGCTGCGCCTCGCTCAGCCCAACCTGCCATTGCCCAAGGCCATCTACGATACCTCACGCCGGGCGCGAAGCGCCTCGGCAATAACCATGATATCGTCCGTGCTTTCCGTGTTTTCCGTGGCTATTTTTTTAAGTTTAACACGCCATCACAAGCAAAGGCCCTGCATCCCATGTCGGAACTCACCCATTTCAACGCCGCCGGCGAGGCCCGCATGGTGGA